>JBOHQZ010000247.1:0-8378 GCA_050732275.1 bacterium | reverse complement strand
CATTTCAACAAACAGAGAATCGAGAAATTGGGCAAGGTGAGAAAGCTCGCGCGCCTTTTTCTGTTGCTCGGCCAATTGAAAACTGTGCAGCGAAACATTTTCCAACCGGCCGGCAACCAAGTCGCGCTCGTTTTCGGTCAAGGCAAATTCATACCGGCTGGTGATGAGCAGTTGCGTCATCTTGCCGGTGAGCGGCAGGTAATGCAACAGGGTTTGCAAAAGCGGCACGGTTTCCGCTAGCAGCGGGCCGGGCGCGCCGGCAGCCGCGCCTTCGAGGTTTTGCTCAAAATCGTCCAGCACCAAGAGATAGTTTTTCTCTTTGAAACAGGTGGCGCAGAGTTGCGCCAGCTTCTCCGGCATTTCTTTGGGCGCCGCCAAAATTTCCAGACCTGCGGCATCGTTGGCTGCGATGAAAGCGTCTTTGAGGCCGGCTTGCAAAGTTATCGCATTCAACTTGCCATGCACGATGATCAGCGTGTGGCCGCTGAAGCGCTCGCAGAGCTTGCCGGCGAGGCAGCTTTTGCCCAAGCCGCCGGCGCCGTGCAGCAGCGCGCCGACTTTGTCGCGGCTGTCTTTCAACGCTTGCACGCTTTGCTGCATTTGCCGCCGGCGGCCCACAAAGCCGGTTTCCAAAATTTTGACTTGGCTGTTTTTCAACGTGGTGTGTACCATCTGGCGCGGCTTGGGCCGCACTTTCTGGTTGGGTTGCACCAGCGGCCCGTGCATGCGGCCATCGGAATAGAGGCGCAACAGCGGCCAAGCTTGATGCGCCGCTTCGCGAAAATGTTCGAGCAATTCCTGCCGGGCGCGCTGCACCGCTGCCAACAGGTCGCGGCCGCGGCTCAATTCGCGATAGATCATTTGCTCGGCGATGGTGGCTTGCTGATCCGAGACGGAACGGCCCCAACTCAGCACCGCGGGCACGTGAAACTGCTCGACGAGATGCTGCGCAAACGAGGTGGCGGCTTGTTCTGCGGGCGTTTCGCCGGTGCGGCAGCCGGAGGGAAACAGCAGGGCCGGCGGATTTTCGATGAGCGCTTCGCGCCATAATTGCGCCGGCGTGACGAATTGCGGCCGGCGGTTTCCGTTTCCATGATAAAAATCGGCTGACCATTTTTATCAATATCGGCGTGGCCGGAGAGATGCACGACATCGTAAGTTTCGCTCATAAGCCGCTCGCGCAAGCCCGCCAAGCCGCCGGAGTCTTCCACGTCCATATCAATCGCCAGCTTTTCGGTGACGCGGAAGATGGTTTCTTCTTCGCGTTCAAAATCCAGTTCCGGTTTGACGTCAAGCGCGGAACACGCCATGAAGAGCAGTCGCAGCGGGCAGTTGGCTGGTGCGGTTATTTTCTGCGCGCCCCAATCGGAAACTTGCCGCAGCAGGTGCAGGCGGCTGGGCAAAAGAAACGCGCCATCCTGCGCGAGCAATTCGAATGGCCAATCCGCGATTTCTTTAGCGGCGCGTAATTGTAGCGTGAGCGGCTCACTGCGCTTCGCGGCTTCATCGAGGCCGCGCTGCAAATGCCGGCCGTCGCCATCGAGAAAGCGAAAGAGTTTTTGGCCGAGGGCGTGGTGATATTCCGGTTTCAGCCACAAACGCTCGACTTCTTCACGGGTGAGGGTGTGATTGGATTGGACAAACGTATTCTCGATCTGCGCCGCAAGGTTGCGCCAACGAAGGCGATACGCATGTGGCTCGTCGGCCGGATCGATGCGGATTTCATAAACCACGGGCATGGTTTGTGGCCTTTTTTTCTAAGCAACATGTCATTCTGTAAGAATCTTTTTTCTCACCAGCACTGTGTTTGATAATTAAAAAGATTACCACGAAAATAGACCGGAGTACAATGCTTTAGTATTGCAACGGTGAACCGTTGCACTCCGATTTTCATTATTTGTGGGTGCCGCGCGCGGCATGGACATTCCTGCGGAATGACATACGGAGAGTTAATTATGATTTTTGACTCGCCATAATTCTTGCAATGATCTCGCTCGTGCTGCGGTCTGAAGTCAGCGGAATGCGTTCGACGCGGCCGCCGGCGGCTTGCACGACGTCGTGCCCGACGATTTCATGAATTTGATAATCTTCACCCTTCGCGAGCACATCCGGCTGCAACGCGCGAATCAAATTCAAAGGGGTGTCTTCATCAAAAAAGATAACATAGTCCACGCATTCGAGCGCGGCCATGACAACCGCACGATCTTCCTCCGGTGTAATCGGCCGATTCGGGCCTTTGAGACGCTGCACGGAAGCATCGGTATTGAGGCCGACGACGAGCACATCCGCCAGCTCGCGCACTTTTTGCAAATACTCCACATGGCCGCGATGAAGGAGATCGAAACAGCCGTTGGTAAATGCCACTTTGGTGCCATAATGCCGCCACTCTTTGCGCATGGCGAGAAGGTCGTCTAATTCTACGATTCGTCCCATAAAACTCCACTGGATTTATGGATTGGTGGATTGATGGATCGTTGGATTTTTGGTGTGCTGGATTCTCGGACTTCCATTAATCCAAAAATCCATTAATCCAGAACTCCAGAAATCCATTTATCCATCACTCCAATTTTGGTGATGCGCAATGGCTTCGATGAGTTTCTGTTTATCAATCGGCACGGCGCCGACTTCACCGACGACGACACCGGCGGCGTAATTGGCTAAAGTTGCGGCTTCGAGAATATCCGCGCCGGAAGCGAGTGCGACGGTAAGCGTTGCGATGACGGTGTCGCCGGCGCCGGAAACGTCGTGGACGCGTTGCGCTTGCGTCGGAATGAGGTGTCTGCCGCCGTCTTTGCGAAAGAGCGCCATGCCACGCTCGCCGAGAGTAATGAGTACGTTGTCGCATTGCAAACGTTGCAGCAGCGTTTCGCCGGCTCTGTCTACGTCGCCATCTCGCGAAAGCTTCACGCCCAACACTTCTTCGGTTTCCTTGCGATTCGGCTTGAAAACCGTCACCTGTTGATAATCGAAGAAATGATTGAATTTCGGATCGACGGTAATGATGCAATGATGTGCGCGCGCCAGCTCGATCACGCGCGAAAGCAAAGGTTGTGCGATGACGCCCTTGTTGTAATCTTCGATGAGAATGGCATCAAGTTTCGGCAAAATTTTTTCGAGATGGCGCAATATTTTTTCCTGCACGGCGGGCAGTAAATCTTGGCGCGACTCGCGATCCGTGCGCACCACGTGCTGATTATGGGCGATCACGCGCGTTTTGATCGTGGTGGGACGCGTGTCATCCACGAGCAGGCCGTCGTTCGGGAAACCGGAAATTTCAATAAGCTCCAAAAGCCGTTCGCCGGAGCCGTCTTTGCCGATGACGCCGATGGGATGCGGGAGCGCGTTGAGCGCCGCGATATTATTCGCCACATTCGCGGCGCCGCCGAGTTGTTCGGTTTCGGTGTCGATCTCAACCACCGGCACCGGCGCTTCCGGCGAGATGCGCGTAACGCTGCCCCAAAGATAGCGATCGAGCATGAAATCGCCGAGCACGGCGATGCGCTTGTTCTGTATCGTTGCGAGACGGGCGTGGAGTTGTTCGGGAGTGAAGGAAATCATCTCATCTGAAACCGATTTTCACCATGTGAATTTGAACTCGTTTGTTTTGCCAACCCGAATGCCTTTGATAATAGTCTTGTGGACTTCGAGAACCCAACCCAGGCGTTTATTGTGGGTATTAAAATCCGCATGCTTCAAAAAGCGGCGAATGTATTTTGCGGCTTCGTACCTGTCCACTCGCAAAATAACAATGCAGTAACACGAGTGACAGAACTTTCTTTTATAAAAGCCAAGGTCGTGTGTAAAAAATGTTGTCTTCGCGAGCAGATGAAGCATGGGAATGATTTGATTATAGTCATCCATGCCCTTGCGGCCTACACCTCGGCCAATTTTCTTTGCGGGAAGATGTCCAAGTATCAGCTTATCAAACTGATTGTCGAGCACGTGTTCGTCGAGTAGAAACATTTGACCGGGCCGCTTTTTTTCTTCTTTTGCTTTCGTTAAAGGATTTACCCAGAAGGCTCACGGCTTCCATAATGGCTTCTGTGCTAATGCTGCCGCCGTATTCCCTAATAATGTCATCCCAATCCATCCACTTGGAAACCATATCAAGAACGTCCTCAACAAAAATCCGTGTGCCTTTGAAAGTCATTTTGCCATGGCAAATATTGGGATCAATGACAAGATATTGGCCAATCTCCCGGCGGCCGTTGCTATTTTGAGCCATGAGCCGATTCGGCAGCTTTGGGGGGAATTTGCCCGGTTCCCTGGTTAAATCGGCAGCATAGGCCAGGCAAGCCAGAATGTCCTTTTTTTTGAGCGAGGGGTAAATTTTGAGAAGGTCGTCGAAGGTATCGCCCTTGGCCAGCGCGCGCACAATTTCATGGACAGGAATCTGCGTTCCTTTAATATGAGCTTGCCCGAATTTAGACTCAAGTGAAAGACGTCGGTGCATTTTATCACCTCTTGATTTAGAAATATCAGTTTTGACTATTTGCTATTGTTGCAATATAGCCATCCTTCCTATTCTTTTCAAGCAGAAAATTTACCCTTGTTTCTCACGCTTTTTTGTTTTATTTTTATTGTTTGGCAAGTCAAGCCTTTTAAATGCTATCTATTTTTTGAAGTCAAATTTCATTATGGACGGTGAAACATGAGCATGCAACATAAAAAATTGGCCATTCTCGTTGGCGGCGGGCCGGCGCCAGGGATCAACAGCGTCATCGGCGCCGCGACGATTCGCAGCATTCTCAGCGGCGTGGAAGTCATCGGCATTCGTGACGGCTTCCAATGGATCATGAAAGGGGAAATCGACAAAGTCAGAGAGCTCACGATCGAAAGGGTGAGCCGGATTCATTTCCGCGGCGGCTCGTACATCGGCATCGCCCGCGCTAATCCCACTAAAGATCCAAAGCTGTTGGAAACAACGGTCACTTCGCTTCTGCGCTTGAACGTCGACAAGCTGGTCACTATCGGCGGCGATGACACCGCTTTCTCAGCGCTCAAATTAGAGCAAATGGCCGGTGGCCGCATTCACGTCGTCCACGTGCCGAAAACGATTGACAACGATCTTGATTTGCCGCTGGGTATGCATACGTTCGGCTTTCAAACGGCGCGGCACATCGGCGTTGACATCGTCAAGAATTTGATGGTCGATGCGCAAACCACCTCGCGGTGGTATTTCATCGTGGCGATGGGACGCAAGGCCGGCCATCTCGCGATGGGCATCGGCAAGGCCGCCGGCGCGACTTTGACGCTGATTCCGGAAGAATTTCCGGAGGGAAAATTGCGGCTATCAGGTTTGGTCGATATTCTCACTGGCGCCATTATCAAACGTTTGAGCTATGGCCGTCCCGACGGTGTCGCGGTTTTGGCAGAGGGCTTGGTGGAAATTCTCGATCAGCAGGACTTGAAGACCTTGCTGGATATCGAACGTGATGCGCACGACAATATCCGTTTGGCGGAAGTTAACTTCGGCGAAATTCTCAAATACGAAGTTCAGAAGCGGCTCAAAGAATTCAATTTGAAAGCGACGATTGTTGCCAAGAATATTGGCTACGAGCTGCGTTGCGCCGATCCGATTCCTTTTGATATGGAATACACGCGCGATCTCGGTTTTTGCGCGGCGCGGTTCATCATCGACGGCGGCAACGCGGCGATGGTCTCGATTCAGAACGGCCGTTTCGTGCCGATGTACTTCAAAGACATTATCGATCCCAAAACCGGCAAGACGCGCGTGCGCATGGTGGACGTCACGTCCGAGTATTACGACATCGCGCGGCGCTACATGATCCGCCTCTCTGCCGACGATTTCGACGATCCGCACGAGCTGGCGAAGTATGCGGCGACTGCCGGCATTTCGCTCGACGAGTTCCGGCAGAAATTTCATTATATCGTGGAGCCGAACGATAAAGTTGACGCGGATAAAAAATCTGCGAAGAGCAATGGCCGCGCTGCCAAGCTCGAGAATCATTTGAAAGCAGAAGTCGCGTAAGCGGCATCGTAAAGTGAAATTCAATTCAGGCGGCATTCGGGGGCGTTTTTCCCGCGAATGCCGCCTGAATTTTTAGCCAGGGAAGGAAGCATGTTTAGCGTTCGCCATTTTTATCCGATTTTTTTGCTCGCCATTTTTTTGCTACTCGGTTGCGCCGGTCGCCGTTCCGTCATCCTCGAACGGCCCCAACCGGTAATTTCTGCGGCTGATGCCGCGACTCTCCGCAATGACGCCGACAAGCTTTGGAAACAACGCGACGATCCGTCAAAAGCGCGGCAGGCGCTGTCGCTTTACCGGCGCGCTTTTGGTGCGGATCCGACGAATGCTGAGCTGGGTACCCGGCTGGCGCGCGTGTTGCATTTTGTCGGCTATTACGTAGAAACCGATCCGGTCAAACGAGATTCGCTCTTTTTGCAGGGTGTGGAAACCGGCGAGCGCGTGCTTGCTTTGCATCCGGGCTTTCAAGCAATTTATCGCAAGACCACGGACGAGGCGCGGGCGCTTGCCGAGCTCGACTTAAGCTGGATCAATCCGATTTATTGGACGGGCATGAATTACGATCGTTGGGTGAGCGGTCAAGGCCGGTTAGTGCGTTACCGCAACAAGCAGCGCGTGGAAGCTTATATGACGCGCGTGAAAGAGCTCGATCCCAATTTTTTCTACGGGGCGGTGCCGCGTTACTTCGGCGTTTTGCCGACGCAGGGCCGCGCGCCGTTCGTCGATATCGACAACGCCAAGCGCGAGTTCGACCGGGCGGTGGAATTGGCGCCCAATTTTTTTGGCAATCAGCGCACCTACGCTGAAACCTACGCGGTGAAGAAAAAAGACCGCGAGTTGTTCAAAAAACTTTTGGAGCAGGTGGTCAACGGCAATCCCAATGCTTTGCCGGATGTGGCGCCGGAAAACAAATACGAGCAGGCTGTTGCCAAAAGCATGTTGAATCGCATTGGCGAGTATTTTAACGAGAAAGAGAAATAACGAAAAATAACGTCCGAACGATTCTCTGGGTGGCTAAACTTTGACTGCGAGCTTCTGAATCGGTTCGACCTTCACTTTCAAGCAGAAGAGGAGGCGATGATGAAGCACACCAACAAAGCAAATCAAGCCGTGTTGGCCGGACTTTTGAGTTTTGTGATCGCGGCCGGCAGCCCGGTGTTTTTCCAGGACGACACCAACACCCCCGTGATCTCATCCCTTTTGCCGGCGACAATCGAGCAACCGGAGAATTACGTCGTCTTTGCCACTAATAGCGTTTTTCTGGAGCAAAATGCCGAAGTTCTTTCCGGCAGTGTCGGCGTCAACGACGAAAGCCCGGGTCCGGTTTTGGATTCGCAAGTCGAGCTGACGGTCGGGATAGATGTCACAACACCGCCTGGTTTTGTATTGCGGGCCGACCGCATCCGCGTCAAATCCGGCGCGCAAGTCGCCAGCGACGTGTTTTGCAATGAGCTGACCAACAGCGGCAGCATAACCGGCGATTTAACGTTGTCGCTCGATTTGCCCTTGTTTTCAAGTCTCCCGCCTTTTCATGCCGCGCCCGCAGGAACGCAATATATCGAAGTGCCCAATAATGCTTCCATTTCTCTAGCTGCCGGGGACTACGGTGATATTGTGGTGAAGGCCGGCGGCACGATCCTTTTCACCGGCGGTATCTACAACCTGCGCAGCATCGATGCGAGAGATAATACGAACCTGCTGTTCGCCGCGCCCAGTGAAGTGCGCATCACGGATAAGTTGGATTCGGATTTGAATGTATATATCGGCCCGTCACAAGGCGCCGGTATCGAAGCTTCTGAAGTCATTTTCTACATTGCCGGCATCAATGGCGCTTCCGGCAATTTAGGCGCAACGCCCAAGGCGGCACAGATCGGAATCAGCAACACGGTTTTAGCGAATTTCTACGTCCCAAATGGCACGCTTTGGCTGCGGCAAAACACCACCGCGACCGGCGCCTTTTGGGCCAAAGATGTCGATGTCGGCATCGGTGTGCAGGTGGCGTTGGACAATGGGATTGTTCCCGTCGATAATACGCCGCCGGTGTTGACGATCATCTCTCCGGCGAATGGCGTCATTACCAGCGCCGCGAGCATCACCGTGAGCGGAATCGCTACTGATGCGAATGCGCTCACGGTCACCGTCAACGGGAATATTGTGAGTCTCAGCAGCAATGGAGAGTTCACCACAGAAGTGACGCTTACAGAAGGCGCCAATGTGATAATTGTGGTCGCAACCGACATCGCCGGCAATACCACGACGGTGACTCGCACGGTGATCCGTGATACCACGCCGCCGCTGTTGACGGTGATCGAGCCGGCGGACGTTTCAAGCACACCCGATGAAGTGATTCCTATCAGCGGAACGGTTGTGGATGCCACCGCCATAACCT
>JBOHQZ010000246.1:0-8378 GCA_050732275.1 bacterium | reverse complement strand
AAATCGCGCGTTGGTGGTTCGAGAGGCAAGCTTGAATTTAGTCCAAGGCAAACACGAAATCGTGCTCTCAGCTTTGCCTTTCGATCTTTTAGATGAATCAGTGCGTGTATCCGGAACGGGCAGCGCAAAAGCCGGAATTCTGGATGTAAAAATTGAAACGGAGCACACCGCGGCAATCCAGGACAAGGAAATCAAAATCTTGCAGCAGAAAATTGATTCGTTGCAATTGGAAGATCAAAAAGCCTCCGACCAGATCGCCATACTTGAAGCGCAAAAGAGCTTTGTTGAATCGCTCAAAGCGGAAACTGCCCGCGATATCAGCCAAAAAATCATGATCAATAAGCCTGCAATTCAAGACTGGCAGGACATCGTGCAATTTTTCAACAAAAACCTTTCTCAAATTTTTGAAGGATTAAGAAGAGAAAAGTCGAGGCGGAAAGAGTTGGATAATGAGCGCCAAGCCGTTGAAAGAAAAATCAGCCAAATCCGATCTAGTCAAGCGCGCAGCTATAAGCAGATCAAAACCACTCTCGTCATTGAAGAATCCGGAAATGCAAAAATCCACGCCTCTTACTTCGTCAATGGCGCGTCGTGGTATCCCGTTTACGACGCTCGCGTTCTCTCCGCAACCAAGAAAATGGAATTGACTTATTACGGCATGGTTCAACAAGCCACCGGCGAGGATTGGAAAAACGTCAAGCTTACCTTGTCAACGGTTCAGCCGCTCACCACCTCCTCATTGCCTGAATTGCGGCCTTTGTTTATCGAAGTTGATCAACCTGCATCATTTTCAGGACTCGGCAGAGCCGGCGCCATTTCTCCGTACAGTGTCACTTATCATAGAGATGAAAGTCTTCCGTCAGGTGCGGGAGCCATTTCTGGCAAAGTCATGGATAGGGAAACGGGAGAGCCATTGCCCGGCGCTAATTTGGTCATCGCAGGCGGAAAATGGGGAGCTGCTGCCGATGCAAACGGAAACTTTGTCTTCCGTGACGTACCAGTTGGACAATATGATTTGAAAGCGAGTTTTATTGGCTACCAATCCGTGAATATGAATATAGCTGTCAGGGAAAAACAAAACTTGAATCTCGATATTGTAATGAATGCTTCCGCACTACAAACGGGAGAAGCAGCGGTGGCGGTTGCCGAAAAACAGAGTTTGCAGCAAGAATTCACCTATTCATTGGCAAATATTGAAACCAATCTGCTCACTAGCATATTTGAAATTCCTGTTGAAAACGACATTCCTGGCGACAATTCTCCGCATAAGGTCACCATTCGCATTGAATCCATGAATATTGAATTTCAGTATACGACGATTCCCAAGTTATTGGAAAAAACGTTCTTGCAGGGCAAGATTGTCAATCAGAGCGGGTTCCCGCTCTCGGCCGGGCCAATCAACGTGTTTCTGGAAAATGATTTTGTCAACAAGAACTTTATTCCGAACGTCGTTCCGAATGATACGTTAACGCTCTCAGTCGGCATAGACGAGGGCATAAAAGTGAGCCGCAAGTTGGTCAATCGATTTTTGGAATCAAAAGGGCTGTTGGGCGGCAAGAAAAAAGTTACTTTCGAATACGAAATCATGCTGACGAACACCAAAACAACCGAGGAAAGCGTCAATGTCATGGACCAATTGCCCATCTCGCGCAATGAAAAAATCAAGATTGAACTATTGGAACCAAATGCAAGAGATGTTCAAATAGACAATCAAAAACGGATTAAATGGCTGGTGCGCCTAAAACCGGGTGAGACGAAACGGCTTCCTTTAAAATATCAAATTGAATTTCCCAAAGAAGTCGAGGTGTCTGGGTTGGAGTAAACGATTTATTCAAGCTGGAGATAAAAATGACACCGGACGACGTTTTTTGCCATTAGACGCAGAGTTGATTTTAGTGCCATCCAACTCGCTCCGCAACCAAATTCCAAAATTTCCGTAGATTATTGTCATTGTGTATGGTCACGCAATTCAATTCACAAGGAGGGCATTTTTGATGCCCAAAATTTCTGCCTTATTTTTTGGGGTGGCCTTGCTTTTCATCACGCCGGGCAACAACACGCCCCCGCCGCGCGAAGCGCTCAATGCCATCACTGCATCTGATATTCGCCGCCACGTTGATTTTCTCGCTTCGGACTCAATGCTGGGCCGCAACACGCCGAGTCCGGAGCTGGATCGCGCCGCCGAATATATTGCCGGCGAATTCAAGCGCTACGGCCTCAAACCGGTGAGCGGCAGCTACTTCAACGAGTTCAATCTCAGCACCGTGCGACTGGGAAAAGAGAATGATTTGGCCATCACCACTGCTGCCGGCGAAAAAATTTATGCGATCAAAAAAGATTTTATGCCTTTCGATATGACGGCGAGCAAGGCTGTAACCGCGCCGCTGGTGTTTGCCGGATATGGCATCACGGCGCCGGAATATGATTACGATGATTATGCCGGCCTCGAGGTGAAAGGCAAGATCGTTCTCGTCATGCGTCACGAACCGGGTGAAAGGGACAAGGCCAGCCCTTTTAACGGCGATAAAGATACGGAATACTCGCAAGTCTCCTCAAAAGTGCAGAATGCCATCGATCACGGAGTCGCGGGCTTGCTGGTGATAACCGATCCGGTCAATCACCGCAGTCTCGTGCCGCGCGGCTTTCCCTGGCCTTCACTTTTTGAAAGCATTCCGGATGACGCGTTGCCGCTTACCTTGGCATTGACGGAGAAAGAAAAGATCCCGGTCGTGCAAGTCGGTGAGGCGGTTATTCAACAAATTCTTGGAAGCGTCGATACCTTGCGCGCCTGGCAGCAACAGATCGATCACATCCGTCAGCCCAAGCCGGTGCCGCTTTCGCAGGTGCAAGTGCGTTTGCAGACAACGACCGAGGTGACCTTGCAGCCGACACGCAACGTCGTCGGCTTGATCGAAGGCGCGGATGCGAAGCTAAAAAGCGAACTGGTCGTTATCGGCGCGCATTATGATCACGTCGGCCATATCAAACAACACAAGGAAGGCGAGGATTATATTTACAACGGCGCCGATGATAATGCTTCCGGCACCAGCGCGGTGTTGGCAATCGCCAAGGCTTTTGGCGCTACCAAAAAGAAGCCGAAACGCAACGTTTTGCTGATGACGTTTGCCGGCGAAGAAAAGGAGCTGTTCGGCTCACGCGCTTACGTGGAGCAGCCGTTGTTGCCGCTTGAAAATACCATCGCGATGTTGAATCTCGACATGGTCGGCCGCAATGCGCCGGATTCGGTCTCGGTCGGCGGCGTCACGCGCAGTCCGGATTTGATCAAAATCAACGAAGAAGAGAATCGCGAAGTGGGGATGACGCTTGATTACTCGATCGAGAGCTACCACAACCGCAGCGATCAATACAACTTCGCGCGCAAGAAGATTCCGTTTCTGTTTTATTACACCGGCGAGCATCCGGATTATCACCGCGTCGGCGACCACCCCGACAAGATCAACGAGCACAAAATTGCCAAGATCGCGACGCTGGCGTTTCGCGTGGCGTGGCGCGCGGCGAATGCGGAGCAGCGGTTCCGTTTTGTCGAGCCGCAGTGATCTTGCGGGTTTCGGATTGCGGAATCTGCTTCGCAGGGTGTGGATCGACATGGCTTTATCATTTCGCCATCCGCAATCTCAAAGCCGCAATCAAAAAATTCGCAATTCAAAATTTCCCACTAACCTTTTCGGAGGAAGTATGCGTTGGCAAAAGTTCTCGAAAATAACCGCAGGTGCTGTTGCTATCTGTCTGTTGGCTGGCCTGGCGTTCGCTGCGGTTGGCGGCGGCCCATACAAATTGGCTTATCGCATGAAAACAGGGCAACGGCTCAAATATATGATGGACCGCAATACTGAAAGCTCGATGGTGATGCAAGGACGAGAAATGAATTCCACTACAAACGGCAAAATATTCATCCATCTGGATATCGAGGAGGTTGGCAAGGACGGCAGCATCACGTTCGTTTCTATGCTGGACTCGGTGCTTTTGCGGGCTAATGTTCCTCAGATGGGGGATACGACTTTCAAAAATCCGGCGGAGCTGATTGGCAAACGCAATCGGCAGGTGATTAGCGCCCATGGCAAAAAGCTCAAATCGGCGGTGGTCGATACGGCCAAGCTAACCGGCATGCTGGCGCAAATTGGCAGCGGCTTGCTATCTGCTTTCGGTTTGCTCGAGCTTCCGGAAAAGGGTGTGAAGCTTGGCGACTCGTGGACTGATACCACACCGGATACCATTAAGCAGATGGGCAATAAAATTGTGATTATGCCCAACCTCGCGTATACCGTCGCCGGAGAGGTTGATACGTTAGGATACAAGTGCTTGCGGCTCGCTTACAGCGGCACCAACAAAATCAAAGGTGAGGGCACCAACATGGGCATGAATTTTTTCATTGAAGGCGAGGGGCCGGGAAAAGGTACGGCTTATTTTGCACTTCAAGATGGGCTGTTGGTTGCCAAGATTTCCGAAGGAGATATGGAAATGACGGTCGCATTAACCGGCCAAATGAGCATGACGATTTCACAATCGGTCTCTGAAAAGGAGACGACGTTGCTGGTCAAATAGAGCAAGTTGCAAGTTGGCAAGTCTGAAAGTTTGCAAGTTGAATGGACAATGAAGCAGTTTAGCAACTTGCCATTACTCGTCAAAATATACAGGCCATCTGTAGGTTGTTCTTGCCGCCGGTGGCCTGTTTGTGTTCTTGCAAAAGTTCAAATTAAACGTCCGCGGCGCACGTCAAAAATTTATCCTCCAAAATCTTGCTTCAAATCCAGCTTGTTTCGTTATGCCTCAGATTATTGGTGGAGTAGGCTACCGCCCGGACGCTTTTTAGGCGTTCTTGCAAGCTACAGCGCCCGGGCGGTTGTCCCATGAGGCATTACCTTGTTTCAAACTCTGCGCTTGCTTTTCCTGCCAAATATCGTTAAATTCCTAAAATATTTCTAGAAACAAGTCATGAATATGGTGAACCGCTTGCTTGAAAAAAATTACGCACGGCCTTTCAATGTGCTATTTACTTTCCCAAAGAAGGCCACGATTTCTTTTTTCTTTTTGCCTGTTGCTGTTTTTCTATGGGGCTGCGCCGGTCGCGCGCCGCTGGTTATGCCGCCTCCGCAGGAGGAACGACTGCGAACGCTGGATGCGGTCAAAGCCGATTTTGCCCGTCCACGTGTAGCCACCTCTTCAACAACGCTTGGAAGAAATCTCGGCATTTCCCTCGTTGCCGTGGGTGATGTGATGTTGGGAACATGGGTCACAAGCTATCTGGACAGCTCCGGCGCGACTTATCCATTCGAGCCGACCAGGCATATTTTAGAAGCGGCGGACTTTGCGATTGCCAATCTCGAAGCGCCGTTCACCGATCGCGGCTCGCCCGTCAAAGACAAAACTTTCACTTTTCGCGTGCCGCCCAAACACGCTATCGGGTTGAAGGAAAGCGGCTTCGATATTTTACACCTGGCCAATAATCATATTCTCGATTACGGGCCGGACGGCCTCTTTGATACGATTGCGACACTTGATAGCCTGGCGCTGACCCACGTTGGCGCCGGCGAAAATATCGCGGCGGCATTCGCGCCGGCGATTCTCGAACGCGATGGGCTGGATGGCAAAAAGCTGCGACTCGGCTTTCTTGGCTTTTCGATGACGCATCCGGAAGAGTTTTACGCCGGCAAGAACAAGCCCGGCACCGCGTTCCCGTTTGATGAGCGCTACATCGCAGCGCTGGATTCGCTCGTGCCTAAGGTCGATATCATGGTCGTGTCATTTCACTGGGGCGCGGAAAAGATGGTGAAGCCCAAAGCCTATCAGATCGAAATGGCGCATCTGGCCATCGACCGCGGCGCGGATATCGTGCTCGGCCATCATCCGCATGTTTTGCAAGGCGTGGAGCTGTATCGCCCGCGCCCCGATGCCCGGCCGGGCTTGATCGCCTACTCGTTGGGGAACTTCGCTTTTGGCAGCTATAGCCGCAGCTCGCGCACCAGCATCATTTTGAAATGCGTATTAGATAATGAAGGCGTGTTGTATGCGCGCTGCATTCCGATCAATGTTTTTAATGACGAGATGGAAGGCCGACCGCGGCTTTTGCAAGACGAAGCAGCGACTGCAGTGATTGATTCGCTGAATGCGATTTCGCGGCATTTAAATAAGGGCAAAAACCTCGTTTCCGCCGAAGGCTTCATTATTCCAATTGAAGAGGCCGCGATAGCCATGCCGGCGGCGGGCGATTCGTCGGCGCCAAATTTTTCTTCAAAACCGTAACGCGGACGCCACCGTCTGCATGAATGAGCCGCAACCAGACGGGCGCGGCCAAATGGGCGAAATTATTTTGCCTAACAAGGAGACGAGCATGATCATTCTAAAACCTGGCCGCTGGTTTATCATTTTCCCCGCCGTTTTTTTCGTTCTGCTGACAGGCTGTGCCGGAAAAAAACAGCCGCAAATGGAAGGGCAGCGCCTCTCCGAGATGCCGGCGAGCCTGACGGTTGTCAACAAAACGGGAGCGAGCATGCACATTTACTTGAAGCCGGAGTTTGGCGGCGAGCTTTATCTGGGGCGCGTTTCTTTTGGTGAAACCAAAACTTTGCTGATTAGGCGGCCGTTCCCTTCAGAGCGCGCCAGGCTGGTGGCGACACCGATACCGGCCACCAGCGTGGATCAGACTATAATCGCCGAGCTGGGCGGGCAACTTGAAGCCGGAGATACGCTGCATTGGGATTTGTTGCTCAAAAGCCTGGATTGGCGCGCCAAAGGCGTAAACAAATAAACCCATCGCGATTGTAAAGAGACAAAATAGTTTTGTGGAGGGGCGTGATGCTCACTCAATCTAATTTCTCCGAACAGGCGTTGCATCAACTCTGGTTGCAGCGCCGTCTTCCCGCCGAGGTGTTGCAAACCACCGAAGCGCAAAGCGTCGAAGTTATCAATGCCGGCGACTACAATCGCGATGGCGGCCCGGATTTTCGCCGAGCGACGCTGCGACTTGCCGGTAAAATTCAACAAGGCGACGTTGAAATGCACCTCGATGCCAACGATTGGTTTGGCCACAACCATCATCTTGATCCCAAATACAACGACGTGATTCTTCACGTCGCTCTCGCCGGGCCGAACCCGCCGGAGAAAATCGTCAAAGAAAACGGCTTGCCGGTTCCACAGATTCTCCTTCCCCTCGATGAAAGTTATTTGCGTGTCGACCCAATAGCGACGGCTCAGCAGCCTGCGTCCGAATCGACCTCACTGCGTTTGCTCGAATGCCCTCTCAGTCGCACCACTCCGGAAAAAATTCACACAACGGTGCGGCATGTCGGCTTGTTGCGTTTGGTTGCCAAAGCCGAGGCGTTTGCCGAGCAAGTCGCCAACACCTCGTGGGATCAGGCGGTATATCGCGGCTTGGCCGAGGCGATGGGTTATGACAAAAACCAGGAGCCGTTTCGACGGCTCGCGGATTTATTGCCGGTCGATCTCGTGTTCGGTGAATTGCGCGCCACCCGTGAAATCCAACCGGCGCTGGTGTTGGATGCCATGCTCTTTGGCGCCGCCGGTTTTTTGTCGTCATGGCTGTCGCCGGAAAATATTCCCGATGCCGAAATCGCGGCGTTTCTCGCGCCGCGGCTGAAGCTGTGGGAGCCATTGCAGCACGCGCTGCAAATTCGTCCGTTGCGCCGCGAGACGTGGCAATTCTTCCGTTTGCGGCCGCCGAATTTTCCGGCGCGGCGCTTGGCGGGTTTCTCGGCATTGTTGCTGAAGTTTTATCGCGACGGTTTGTTGGAGCATTTGGCCGGGCTGTTTTTGTCTTCCGCGAAAGTTTCTCTCAAGCAACGCACCAAAGCCATCGTGGCCGAGCTGCTGAATTATTTCATTTGTCCGGCGGATGATTTTTGGCGGAGGCATTATGATTTTCTCTCCGCCGCTGCGGAAAAGGGGGGCAGGAGAGCTCGTGGGAAAGATGAAAAGGTAACGACCACACAAACCAATTACGGCGATCTCATCGGGCGCGACCGCGCGTTGGATATTCTCGTCAATATCGTGCTGCCGGCGCTTTGGCACTACGGCCGGCAAGCCGGCGATGCGCATCTGCAAAATCTCGTTCAGGAAGTGTACGGCAGCTTTCCCCGTTTGCAGGAGAATCAAATCACCCGCGCCATGCGGCAGCAACTCTCGCAGCAGCATTCCGTCAGCCGCACCGTCGCCACTTCAGCGTTGACGCAGCAGGGTTTGATTCATTTGCAGAAGCTCTACTGCCGGCCGCTGCGCTGCGAGGAGTGTTTGGGGTTGATAAAATGAGGAGGACAAATAGGATTCTGTAATTTGCATGAGAAGAATTTGTAAAGATGAGGTCACAATCATGAGGTCACAATCCGTGACCTCATGTTTAAGGC
>JBOHQZ010000245.1:0-8400 GCA_050732275.1 bacterium | reverse complement strand
ATCATCCACCACGGGCGTAGCCTGAAAAAGGGTGGGGAATACTCGTGATCCACCCTGGGGAATACTCGTGGCCCCAAGTGGGGAATACTCGTGGCCCTGCCCTGGGGAATATGGTGGCCCCTGACAGAAGTATCCCTTTTTTGCACTTCTCATTTCGGTCGAGGCGGGACATCCATCAAAACAAGGATTGAAACATGGCCATAGAGCCGTTGGGTAAAAAATTCATCACATGTCGAGGCGGGACATCCATCAAAACAAGGATTGAAACGGTAAAAAATTCGTAACGTACAATCTCATGTACGAGTCGAGGCGGGACATCCATCAAAACAAGGATTGAAACATTACGTGTATGCGCTGCGGGCGCGTTTCGATAATGTCGAGGCGGGACATCCATCAAAACAAGGATTGAAACGGACAGGCTTTGCTTCGTGTGGAGACGTATTCGGCGAGTCGAGGCGGGACATCCATCAAAACAAGGATTGAAACCCCGTCCCCACGCCTGCCCTGGTACCAACGTACCATCGTCGAGGCGGGACATCCATCAAAACAAGGATTGAAACTCAGGCATTTATATCGTTTGCGTAAACTCGGGGGAATGAAGTCGAGGCGGGACATCCATCAAAACAAGGATTGAAACAAGTTAAAAAGAAAGGAAAGGAAAGGCTTATTCATGTCGAGGCGGGACATCCATCAAAACAAGGATTGAAACAGTGAGGAGATGCTCAAATTCATCGGGACTCTGGCTGTCGAGGCGGGACATCCATCAAAACAAGGATTGAAACACGCACTGGACTTTCGGCCAACTCGCCAGCGCAGCGTCGAGGCGGGACATCCATCAAAACAAGGATTGAAACTGGTGGAAAGCGGGGGGAATCCGCTGGCGAAAGGTGGTCGAGGCGGGACATCCATCAAAACAAGGATTGAAACAAACAACAGTTTGGCTTCAACGACCGCGACATTAAAGTTGGGTCGGGACATCCATCAAAACAAGGATTGAAACAATGCCGGAGGATTTGGGAAATTTGCCATACGATGAGGTTCGAGGGGAACATCCAGCAAAACAAGGATTGAACCCCATCTCACGAATCTGGAGATTCGCGTTCCGTTTGACCGTGTCGAAAAAACCACACCGTTGCCGGATTTCACGCCCACCCCAAAATGCTTGATTATTTTGGCTGCATTTGTCTCAATAAAAACAGCAGGCCAAATTTAAACTTCATATTGGCACAAGGATTGATGCCCTATGAGATGCAATTCACTTTGGCAAAAATTTTTCAGGAGGATTTACGATGAAACACTTTTCAAAAAAACTCGTTCCGGCCGGCTTGATTTTTTCCATGCTCTGGCTTGCCGCCTGTGAGAAAAACCCGACGGCGCCCAAAAGCCAAAAGCCCAACCTGCCGCCGCAAAGCTCGATGGCGGTCGATTTGCAAGCCTTCAATAATAATAATAACGCCGCCGGCTTGTCAAAAACCGGCGCCGATCAAACGGCCGTTGGCTTGAATTTCATCGCGGCGCGGCTGACCGTCGGTGCGATCAACTTGGCGGTGCTCACCCACATGAGCGTGCCGGTGTTGACTTTTGCCGCGGCGCTTTCGCAGCAGCCGGCGCTGCAAGATGACGGCAAATGGCATTGGGTTTATTCCGTCTCCAACAATGCCGGCCAGCAATTCCAAGCTGATTTGGCCGGCTGGATCGACGAGTCTGAGCAGGTTTCACGTTGGGAGATGCGAATCACCACGAGCGGCTTGGGCGCACCGCTGAATAATTTTCTGTGGTACGAGGGACAAGCCGCGCTGAGCAACGGCTCCGGACAATGGGATATTTATGATTCAGCGCAGCCGGCCAGCTCCGTCAAAGCCGTGCACATTGATTGGGATCGTCCGAGCGCCGATGAAGCGACGCTGAAGTTTACGGTGGTCAAGCCCCGGGTGCCGGAAAATGGCGATGTGCTAACTTATAAAGTCGACGGCAATAGCCGCGCGGTCACTTTCTTCGATCAATCGGCGAGCACCACGCTGGATATTTCCTGGGATGCGGTGACGAACGCCGGCTACATCATCGCGCCGAATTACAACAACGGACAAAAATCCTGCTGGGATAGCCAACTGAACGATACGATTTGTCAGTGAGCAGACGTTATACTTGTTTAGCCGTCTAACCGGAGTGTCCCGCTAAAAGCGGGGCACTCCGAGTTCTTTGGATAAATTCGTATCTCGCTTAAATGGGCGCCAGCCTTCGATCTCTGATATACCGAAAAATGGCATGAGCTGCAACGCGATGCCCATAAACATTCCAATGCCCGTCCGCAGCCGGCAAAATGAAGCGGAAAATGACAAACTCCGCCGCGAGAAAAAAGCAGGACGAACTCAGCAAAACCAGAGCGCCATTGCCGAGAAATTTTTTGATTTTAGACATGCTTTGCGAGCGCGCTCCCGAGCCGGAAAGATTATGCCGGCACCAAAAACCCTTGTAAAATTCGCTTCAAATAAACCCCGATCATCGCTTTGCGATACTGCGGCGAATAGGCGACGTTGCGATACGGCGTGACGCGATTCATGATATCGTCGCTCACCTGCTCGATCAAATCTTCCGTGAGCTGATCGCCCATCAAACCATCCGTGATCTCATCAAACAGCAGCGGCGTGGTGGCAACGCCGGTGAGGGCGATGCGCAAATACTCAATCGTGCGTTCTGTCAGGTCAATGGCCACCGCCGCGCCCATCACCGGAAAATCCATCGAGTCGCGCACACGCAATTTCATGTAATTGGCGCGCCTGGTTTGCGCTTGGCTTGGAATGATGATGTGCGTCAAAATTTCTTCCGGCAATTTCACATTGCGGGTGATGCCATCGTGGGTGAAAAATTTGGCGGATGAAACTTCGCGTCTGCCCTCCGGCCCTTCCAGCACGAATGTTGCGCCAAGCGCCATGAATACCGGCGCGAGATCGCCGGAGTAAGTCGCGTAACAAATTTTCTCCTGCGGCACCACGAGACATGTGTTGCCGTCAGCTTTGAGGCAATAATCCTTTGAATCCCGCCAAAACCAAGTCTGATTGAAATAAAAACAGCGCGTATCCAGCATGAGGTTGCCGCCGACGGTGCCGGACTCACGAATCAACGGCGTGGCGATTTGCGCTGCGGTGTGTGGAACAATCGGCAAACGCTCGTGCAAAATTTTGCTGTTCTCAATATCCACCAGCCGCGCCATCGCACCGATTTTCGCCGGCGAGATTTCATAAAGCTCTTTGATGCCGGAAAGGCTGATGACGTTAGCGCGCGGATTCAACCGGTCTTTGTAGTTCGGCAGCAAATCCGTGCCGCCGGAGACAAAATCAAAATCGCCGTTGCAGGAATTGGCAATGGCCACGGCCTCGGCGATGGTTTGGGGTTGGTGATATTGGAAAGCGGGGAGGATCATGATAGCATTTTTAAACTTTTTTTGAAGCTGAGATGAATTCTGCCACAGTGAGATTGGCCGAGCGTATAAGCCCTCGAAGCGTTCCTTTTGCCACTTCTTTGTGATCTGGTATGGAAAGAGTGGCTATGTGACCTTCCTTAACCATGATGATGTGACTGCCACGCTGTCGAACGACTTGCCAGCCAAAGTATTCAAACACTCGAACTGCCTTGCGGCCGCTCATTGCAGGAGGAGAGGGCATTAAGCCACAACCTCCACTTGTTTCGTTTCAATTGTTAATGGCAGGCCGCGTTCAGCCCGCACTTCGAGGCAAAGCTGAATCGCTTCCTTTATATTTTTCAAAGCTTCCTGCTTGGTTTTTCCCTGACTAATACATCCAGGAATTGCAGGGCATTCAACAATCCACATTCCATCTTCATCACGATCTAAGACAACGTTGAATTGCATTATGGTTTCTCCTGTTTGACTGTTACCTTAAATCATTTCTCAAAAGTAATTACAGACTGGCAGTCTGTGTTACACGTGGCCGAATTTTCCGCGACTCTCGCTTGCCGTACATTTCTTTCCAAATTTTGTCGGCGGTCATCGGCAGGCTGCGCATGCGCACGCCGGTGGCGTCGTGAATCGCGTTCGCCACTGCCGGCAGAATCGGCAGCAGCGGGCCTTCGCCGGCTTCCTTGGCGCCGAAGGGGCCTTCGGGGTCGTCGCTCTCAACGATGATGACGTCCACGTCCGGCATTTGCATCGGCGTCAGCGTGCGATAGTCGAGAAAATTCGGGCCGAGGATGTTGCCACGATTGTAGGGCATTTCTTCCATCAACGCTTGGCCGAGGCCCATGTGAATGCAGCCTTCGATCTGTCCCGCCACCGCGAGCGGATTGAGCGCTTTGCCGCAATCGTGCGCCGCCCATACTTTCTCGACACGCGTCTCGCAGGTTTCGAGATCGACTGTCACTTCGGCAATATAACATTGAAAACTGTACGTCGGCGAAAGTCCGGCGCGCGCGCCTTTGAACTTGCCGCCAATCGGCGGCGGGCCCATGTATTTGCCCTTTGCAATCAAAGCGCCGTTGTTTGCCAGCGCCTTTTCCAAAGCTTGCATGAACGTCACGCGCACGCGCGGATCGGGCGTGTAAATCAATTCCTCATTTTGTAAAATAAAACCTTCCGCCGGATAGCCGGTGATTTTCTGCGCCGCATTGGCCAGCTTCTCGCGAATCTTCAACGCCGCTTCGCGCGCGGCGTTGCCGGCCATGAACGTGACGCGACTCGAATACGAGCCAATGTCGATGGGATCGGCGTCAGAATCGCTGGAGAAGATGCGCAGGCGATCCAAATTCACGCCGAGCGGTTCGGCGACACATTGCGCCAGCATGGTGTCGCTGCCCTGTCCGATTTCCGCGGCCATGCAATGCACCGTGATGCCGCCATCCATGTCGATCTTCAAATGCACCGTCGATTGCGGCAGCTCGTTGAAATGAATGCGGTGCGCGCTGCCGCTGATATAAAACCCGCAGGCGACGCCGATGCCGCGGCCGGGGGGCAATTTGCGGAATTTTTTGTCCCAGTCCGAAGCTTGTCTCGCGCGCTCGATACACTCCTTCGTGCCGTTGCTGGTAATGCGAAACTCGTTGATGGTCTTTGAATTTGGCGGCAGCAAATTTTGCAAACGAAAATCGCAGGGATCCGCTTGCGCGGCTTCGCACAGCTCGTCGATCGTGACTTCCATCGCGAAGCGCGAGTTCACCGCGCCGTGGCCGCGCATGGCGCCGGACGGCGGCTTGTTGGTATAAACGCGCTTGCCGCTGTAGCGAAAATTTGGAATGATATACGGCCCCATGCACAGCACGCCGTTATAGTAGGTCGAGACTACGCCGAAGCTGCCCCAGGCGCCGCCATCGATGCGGGCTTTGAGATCGAGAAAACTCAATTTGCCTTTTTCATCAATACCCATCGCGATTTGGGTTTTGGTGGGATGGCGCCCGTGATTGGTGATGAAAACTTCTTCGCGGTCAAACAGAATTTTGACGGGCCGGCGGCATTTGCGTGAGAGCAGCGCCGCGATCATCTCGTGCGGAAACGGGTCGCTCTTGCCGCCAAACGCGCCGCCGACCATCGGGCGGATGACGCGAATGCGGTGCATCGGCATTTCCAACACTTGGGCGAGCGCGCGGTGCAGATAATGCGGCACCTGTTGCGCCGACCACAAGGTCATGCGATCGTCGGCGTCGTAATGCGCGATCACACAATGTGGCTCGGTGAAAGCATGCGTGACGCCGTCAAACTCAAATTCGGCTTCGCGCACGTAAGCGCTGCCAGCGCGGGCAGCATCCACGTCGCCAAAATTTTGATCGACTTCTTTATGAATGTTCGTGCCGTTGATCGTTTCAGGGTGAATCGATTCGGCCGCAGGTTTCAAGCTGTCTTCGATTTTGCGATATTCCGGCAATTCTTCATATTCAACTTTGATGAGTGCGAGCGCTTTCAAGGCAATCTCTTCGTCATCCGCTGCGACACCGGCCACGCAGTCGCCGATGTAAATGACTTTGTCCACCGCCATCGCGGTTTCATCTTCGCTGATGGGCAGCACCCCGAATGTATTCGGGGCTTCTTTGCCGATGACGACGGCGTGAACGCCGGGCAGCGCTTCGGCCTGGCTCGTGTCGAGCTTTGTAATACGAGCGTGCGGCACCGGACTCCGCAAGATTTTGCCGACGAGCATGCCGGGCAGCTTGATGTCGTCGGTATAAATCCCCTCGCCGGTGGTCTTTTTCAGGCCGTCGATGAGGGGAATGGGCTTGCCGATGATGTTGGTGGATTGGGTGATTGGCATAGAATCACTTTGCGTTATTGAACTTTTCACTCGCATCACTAAAAAGTTGTTTTATTTCCAAATGATACTTCAGTACTTGATCAACTAATCTTTCATTTTCAATTCATCGGCTTCCATAAATGAGCTTTCCTTCATTTAAAATTCGGTCTCTAAAATGGCCTTTGGCGGATTTTAAATCAATAAGGTTGAAACGCCTATTTGCTTGAAGCAGGCACTCGGCAAGAACACGAAAATAGTCATAAGCAGGAATGCCTTCATAACAAAGATCGATATCAGAATCTGCTCTGTAATCGCCTCGCGCCAATGAACCGTATAGAATGATCTTCTTAGCGCCATGACGGCGAAGTATTTTTTCAAACCCTCGCAAATCCTGAACGACTTCCGGCGAAAAAGTATCGTCGCGTAATGTCAGCTTATCCATACTTATTTCCAACCCTATTCAAACGCACGAATCTTAAATTTAATTTCAAATCGCCGCTCGAGCATAGGCGCACGTTACTTCGCCTTCATGGCGCGACTGCGTGAAACCGTGTGGCGCTCCATGTCAATAATCATTCGAAAATCTTGCAGCACATGCGTTCCGACAATTGGCTCATTTTTCGGCGGCCCAATGACGACGTTGCCGGCGACGGTTTCTCCGCCAAAATCAAATACACAAAATCCATAAGGATATTCTTTGACGGTGCCATCGGCCAACTCGAGCGGAACCGTGCCAACGGGTTGAATTCCCAATTCGTCAGCTACCTCCTTAGGAATCCAGGCTCTTGTGGCGCCAGTATCAACGAGGAAAGAAATTTCTTTCTGTCGCTCAAGATCATGAACATTGGCAATTGTGAGGTCTACGTAGATATCACCCATCGTTTAAATCTCCTTTTTGAACAAGTCGCCGCAGTTTTTCGGTTGTTTCAATACATCACCTCTTAAGATTCGACCATCATCCCTTTTGTCGCCACCCCTTCAATAGCATCCACGATTTTGATGTATCCCGTGCAGCGGCACATATTGCCGGAGATCGCCTCTTCGATTTCGGCGCGCGAGGGATGTGGATGCTCGTCGAGAAATGCTTTCGCCGTCATGATGAAGCCTTGCGTGCAGAAGCCGCATTGCGAGCCGCCGTGCTCCGCGAAAGCGCGCTGCAGTGGATGCAGCCGGCCGTTGCACTTCAAGCCTTCGATCGTCGTGATCTCGTGGCCAACGGCTTCCAAAGCCATTGTCAAACACGAGAGCCGCGCGCGGCCATCAATATGCACGGTGCAGCAGCCGCACGTGCCCATGTCGCAGCCGCGCTTGGTGCCGGTGAGATTGAGGTTCTCGCGAATGGCATCGAGCAGCACGTCATACGGCCGGATCGCGACTTCGTAGGTCGAGCCGTTAACGCGCAGGGTGACAAGGTTTTTATTCGGCATACCAAACAAGCTTTTTGTTAAATCAACTCAGTTCATGCTCATGAGACCGACCGCCTCTTTTTCTTTTTGCATGGCTGTTTTCAAGGCCCGGCCACAATTTTCACTGCAAGCAACGAATACGACGTCGTAACCGTCTTTTTTCGCCGGCGAATCTTTGGGAGCCACGAAACCCTCGATTCGTTTTTTCGCCAACGCCAGATGCAATGGAATAAATTTGCCTTCATGATCGCTCAAATCGATTCCTGGCAGCTTTTTTGTCGCGATCGAGAATACTTCGGTATCGGCGGGGATTTGGGTATTGCACCAAGCGCATATCAATGCTAAAGAGTCTTGCTTGACGCGCCGTTTTCGTTTAGCCATTTTCAGGCTCCCTAAGAAATCGTCACATTAGCCCGTAACCACTTGCCAATTTCAGCCGCTACACTTTTGCCGATTTCTGGCAGCTTTTGCAAGCCGGCCTCGCCGTGCTCGCGATAAATCCCGGCAACACTCTCCGGCCAGTCGTCAATTGCCCAAGCCGCTTTGCGATATGCCCAGAGGCGATAGGCTTGCGCCCGTTCCAATTCAAGATCGTACGTTTTAAGAAAAAGTTTTATGGAAACGACAAATCGCGTACAACTTCCAGCATGCCGCGCGACAAGCGATAGCGATCTTCCGCGGGTTGCTGCCAATCACCGCAGGCAATCACGTCGGGCTGTAGACGAGACAATTCGGCGCGCAATTGCGCCACGGCATTGATT
>JBOHQZ010000244.1:0-8416 GCA_050732275.1 bacterium | reverse complement strand
GTTTTATTCTCGTCGTTAGTTTGTTTGTAGGATATTTCGGCGTCAAGTTTTTTCTCGATGGTGTCAACACCTCGTTGGTTTATTACCCGTCCGGAGAAAAGTTAGCGATTGCGACGCCGACCAGCAAATCTGCGCCGCTGCCGCTGTTACCCGACAACCAAATTCGCAACGTCATTCTGTTCATCGGCGACGGCATGGGATTGGGACAACTCACTGCCGCGCGCACAAATTTATTGGGGCCGGACGGCAGATTTCATATTGAGCAAATGCCGGTGACGGGACTGGCGGCGACACATTCGGCGGACGATCTGATTACCGACTCAGCGGCGGCGGGAACGGCTTTGTCCTGCGGCGTGAAAACCACCAACGGCAGCATCGGCGTGGATTCCAGCGGCGCCAGCCATCTCACGATTCTCGAAGCGGCGCGCGACGCGGGATTATCCACCGGCTTGATCACGACCACGTCATTGGCCGACGCGACGCCGGCGGTGTTTGCCAGCCACGTGCGCTCGCGCGGGATGAAAGCAGAAATCGCCCTGCAAATGTTGCGCGCGCGGGTGAACGTTCTGTTTGGCGAAGGGGAATTCTTCTATCCAAAAACCGACTCGCGCAGCGAGAGAAAAGATGAAGAGAATCCCCTCGCCCTCGCCAAAGAGTTGGGTTATACGATCATCGACAAAAAAGAAGATTTGCCGAACGCCGAGGCGAATTTTTTGCTCGGCCTGTTTGAAGATTTGACCACGGATAGAATGAAACCGGATATGCAAGCTCCGGCGTCCACGCCAAGCTTGGCCGAGCTGACCGACAAGGCGCTCGCCCTGTTGAGCTGCAATGAAAAAGGCTTCTTTCTGATGGTCGAAGCCGAAGGCATCGATCACGGCAGCCACGTCAATCGCCCCGATTATTTTATCGAGCATCTGAAAAATTTCGATGCCGCCGTCAACGTCGCCATCGACTTCGCGCTGCAAGATGGGCACACGCTAGTGCTTGTCACCGCCGACCACGAAACCGGCGGCTTGAATATTATCGACGGCTCACCGGCCGGCGGGCAATTTGAAGTCGCCTGGGCCACCGACCGCCACAGCGGCCAGCCCGTGCCATTGTTCGCCTTCGGCCCGCACGCGATGCGATTCACCGGCTTGAAAGACAACACGGAGATTCCAAAGATCGTGGCGGAGTTGATGAAATTGGATAATTTTCCGAAGGATTAGGTTTAAGCGAAATCTTCGCCACAGATGGCGCCGCAGGCGCCACGCCCCGCCGTGCAAGAAAGCAAAGATTTCTGGCTCACGGAATAGAACTCTCGCGGAAATAAATTCATGAAAATCTCTTCCGTGAGCCCACACCGCGTGGCGCGGCGTCTGCGACAAGGTGGGACCTTCCGTGAGCTGTTCCAATTCCGTGAGCGATTAATTCCCTTTGCGGCTCGTCCGTGTTGCGTTGAAGAATGATAAATATGGATAAAAATAGCGAGGTGATTACGATTGTTTCCGGCTTGCCGCGCTCCGGCACCTCGATGATGATGAAAATGCTCGAAGCCGGCGGCATGCTAGTTTTAACCGATCACATTCGCGCGGCTGATGCAGACAATCCGAAGGGCTATTACGAGTTTGAGCGCGTCAAGCAGATTGCGTGCGACCAATCGTGGCTGCCGGAGGCCAGGGGTAAAGCCGTGAAAATTATCTCGGAGCTGCTCAAACATCTGCCGCCGGATTATGACTATAAAGTAATTTTCATGCGGCGCCAGATCGAGGAAACTCTCGCTTCCCAGCGCCAAATGTTGATTCGGCGTGGCGAGACGACCAACAAGGCCGGCGACAAGAGGCTGGCCGAGCTGTTTCGCCGCCATCTCGTTTGGCTCGACAGCCGCTTGCAGAAACAGGCCAACACGGGTCTTGTGTATGTCGATTATGCTGAGGTTATCGCCAATCCGGCCGGGCAAGCGAAAAGAATCAATCAATTTCTGCACCACCGGCTGGATGCGGAAGCGATGGCGGGCGTGGTTGACCCGTTGCTCTATCGGCAGCGGCGGTAGAATGGCACGGATATTTTTCCGCATGAGAATTTGTTGTTCGTATTAGTAAATAATTAGAGAACGAAAGGGACTGTTCATTCCGCAAGCCTCTCAAGGAAGAAGCGACTCAACGGCAATTTTCTCCTTCGAAGGTGATTATTAAGACTTCTGATAATCATAGCGCAGTTTGGAAGGCAAACGCTCTCGTCCAAGTTGCTCGACGAGCGGGTAAAAATCTGATTATCGTTGCTCTCCTTATTCTCTGCCTGGCAGCGACCAGTTTGTACAGCATCTATTACGGAATGGAATTGTACAAAACCAAGGCGGCAGCTTCGTACAACGAATTTTTTGAAAACGCCGTGCAAACGAAATGGAGCATCGTGCCGAATTATGTCAAAGGCAATTTGTTCGCCAAACCAGAGCGCATCGCCATCGGCATCGAGCCCGAGGATTTTCAGAAGCTGGCGTACAAGCGCGAAATTGCGTTGGCGACGCGCATTTTGACGGCGGGTGACGACGACTTCGTGCCGGCAAAAATTCACTATCAGGATAAAACCGTCGACGTGAAGATTCGCCTGAAAGGCGATTGGGTCGATCATCTGCTCGGCGCCAAATGGTCGTTCCGCATCGTGGTGAAGGGCGACAACACGCTCTTCGGCATGAAACAGTTTTCCATTCATCATCCGAAAGCGCGCAACTATGTGTACGAGTGGATTTTTCACCAGGCGCTCAAGCGCGAGAGCGTGATTTCGTTGCGCTACGATTTTATCGAAGTATCGCTCAACGGCAAAAACCTCGGGGTGTATGCGCTGGAGGAGCACTTTGAGAAGCGCGTCATCGAGCACAACCAATTTCGCGAAGGCCCGATCATCAAATATAATGAGGAACTTCTGTGGAATGATCGCGCCGCCCATTTTCAGCTCGGCGAATTCGGACCGACCGGATTGCAATCGGAAAATTCGAGCAACGTTGACGCCTTCAAGATGAGCCGTTTGATGGGCGATGCGGGGCTGCACAACCAGTTTATCAAAGCCTACAGCCTGCTCGAAGCGTTTCGTTATTCGAAGCTGCCAACGCACAAAATTTTCAATGTCGAAAAACTGGCCAAATTGTTTGCGCTGTCGGATTTGATGGGCGCGGAGCACGCCGTGGTGTGGCACAACCTCCGCTTTTATTGCAATCCGATTGCCTCGAAATTGGAGCCGATCGGCTTTGACGGCAACGCCGGCCACGCGATGGCGCACGTCGTCGGCTCCAATCGCGCCCTGTACCAGCCGCCGCACAAATTCAAAGACCTGGCGTTCAGCGACCCGATATTTTATGAAGCCTATATCAAAGAGCTGCAGCGCATGTCGGCGCCGGGCTACCTCGACAGTTTGTTCAACGACCTCGAGGTGGAGTTGGAGAAAAAGCTGAACATTCTTTATAGCGAATTTCCGCAATTTTATTTTACTAAAAGTATTTTTTACAACAACCAACAAGCGATGCGCAACGTGCTGCGGCCGGAGCAAGGCTTGCACGCTTATCTCAACAAAGCCGCGGCTCGACGCCTGACGATCGATCTCGGCAATATTCAAGCGCTGCCGCTCGAGGTCATGGGCGTTTCGTTCAAAGACGAGGTCCCTTTCTCGCCAACGGAGCGAATTATTCTGCAGCCGATGATTCCCAACACGCCAGTGGAATACAAATCTTTTGATTTTGCCCTGCCCGCCGCGTTTGCCTGGTCAGATACGATGAAGCCGTATTTGGAGCTCAATTACAAAGTGTTGGGCGCCACCGAAGTGCGGCGCACGGCCATCAATCCGTGGGCGCATGATTTCGGCAGTTTTGCCAACGATCTTTTCCGCTTTGATCCGAACCTCGATCAGTTCGCCTTTCTCAGCGTGGCCGATTCGGCCAAAAAAATTATCATCAAGCCCGGCGACTGGAAGCTTGATAAAACGCTGATCATTCCTCCCGGTTATCGCGTGGTTTGCGGCGAGGGCACGCGGCTGGATCTCACGCAATCGGCGAACATCATTTCTTATTCGCCGCTGGAATGGCGCGGCAGCCAAGAGTCGCCGATCATCATCGGCTCAAAAGATTCCACCGGCGAAGGCCTTTTTGTTTTGCAAACGCCGGCGCCGTCGTTTCTCGAGTACGTGACTTTCGACAATTTGTCCAATCCGGCGCAAGACGGCTGGGCCTTGACCGGCGCGGTGACTTTTTACGAGGCCGATGTGCAGATCTCGAATTGCCAATTCATCGGCAATCGCTGCGAAGATGCCATCAATGTTTTTCGCGTAAAGTTCACCATCGACAAGTCGCTGTTCAAAAACACCAAGTCCGATGCGTTCGACGCCGATTTCGGCGCCGGCAAGCTTACTCGTTTGACGTTTCTCAACTGCGGCAACGACGCCATCGACGTTTCCGGCAGCGTGGTGGAGATCGATGATATTCTCATCCGCGGCACCGGCGACAAAGGCATAAGCGGCGGCGAGAACAGCCAGGTCAACGCGAACAACGTTGACATCAAATATTCCGAAATCGCCGTTGCCAGCAAAGACAAGACGGAGTTTCACCTCAGCAAGGTCAAACTTGATAGTTGCGGCGTCGGCTTCACGGCTTACGTGAAAAAACCGGAATTCGGCGCGGGTGCTCTCATCGCAAAAAATGTGGAAATGAGCAATTGCCGCGCGCCCTTTCTGATCGAGACGAATTCGTCGATGACGCTCGACGGCAAAGCCATTCCGCCGGCCCGCGATAAGGTCGAGAGCATTTTATACGGCGTTGAATTTGGCAAGGCCAGCAAGCCGGGAAGACCGTAACGCAACATTTATTCTGTAGCGCAGACATCTTGTCTGCAATGCAGGCTGGAAGCCGGCGCTACATCAATTTCGTGGTAATTTTTTTTCAAGCCAGCACATTACTTAATTGAAAAAAGATCCCGCCGCGGCGGGATGACATGATAACATAGGATTCATCCGACGGCATGCCGGTTACAAGCACAGCGATCTCGCGCCGAAAATTTCTCAAGCTGAGCGCGGGGGCGGGGCTCGGCCTAACCGGAGTCTTGGGCGCCGGCCGATCTCTGCATGCAAGGGCACCGGATGAAATTGCTTTCGGCATGGTGACGGACGTGCACTACGCCGACAAAGACATGCGCATCGATCGCTACTATCGCGATTCGATTGCAAAGCTGGAGCAATGCGTTGGCGCTTTTAATGAGAGCAACCTGGCTTTTGCGGTGATGTTGGGCGACTTCATCGACAAAGCGCCGGACCGAGCGGTTGAGCTGGAATATCTCAAGACCATGCGGCAGGTTTTTTCCCAATACGCCGGCGACAAACATTTTGCGCTGGGCAATCACGATCTCGCGCGGCTGTCCAAAGCGGAGTATCTGGCGCATTGCGGCGCCGTTTCACCGCTAAGCTATTATTCATTCGATGCCGGCGGTTATCACTTCGTCATTTTAGACGCCAACTTCCGGAGTGACGAGACCGCGTATGAGGCGGGAAATTTTAAATGGGTTGACGCCTTCATTCCGGTTGCAGAGCAAGAATGGTTGGCGCAAGATTTAAGGAACGCCAATGGAATGAAGACCATCGTGTTCGTGCATCAGAATCTTCACGATGAATCGAGTCCGTATGGCGTGAAGAACGCCAAGACGGTGCGGCGCCTCCTGGAAAAATCCGGCAATGTTTTGGCCGTGATGCAAGGGCATGATCATAAGGGCGCCTACGCCAAGATCAACGGCATTCATTATTTTACCTTGAAAGCGTTGGTTGATGGCGCTACGCTGAAAAATAACTCGTACGCCATCGTGACGATGGCGAAGAGTGGCCGTGTTAAAATTAGCGGTTTCGGACGAGAGACTGACAAGATTTTACCTACATCATTTAACCGCGAATGAGCGCGAATTGGCGCGAATAAAAATATTAGCGTACATTCGCGTTGATTCGCGGTTGAAAGTTTTTAAACCATAGTTTTGAGTTTATCTATAACTTTTCACATTCATTTAGAAAACGCAGGAGCACCTTTGTTATGAACCCAGCCAATGTTTTGAAAGTCGATCTGACCCCCGGCCAAATCGCATTAAGCTTTTTGCTTTCCTTTGCCCTCGCTTTCATTTGGGCCACCGTATATCGCAAGACGCACAGCGGCGTCGCTTACACGCGTTCGTTCTTCCTGACGTTGATGATGATCTCGCCGATCGTCACCATGGTGATGCTGGCCATCGGCAGCAACGTGGCGCTGTCGCTCGGCCTCGTCGGCGCGTTGTCGATCATTCGTTTTCGCACCGTCATCAAAGACGCCAAAGACATGACCTTTTTGTTTTTGGCCATCGGCGTCGGCCTCTGCTGCGGCGCGAATGCGTGGTTGGTCGCCGTGATTGGCACCGTAGTCATCTCGCTGATTACCGTCGTCATGTCAAAAATCGGCCACGGCGGCGCGGGATCGGCGGATTATATTTTGATCTTTCGCTCGAATCAAAAAGAGCCGTGGAGCGCGGTGTCGCCGTCGGCGCAAGACATGATCTCTTGGAAGCAATTGCGCGGCGTCACCGATGTCGATTCCGGCACGGAGTTCGAATATACCTATAATGTGCGGTTGGCCTCAAAAACCTCGCCGGAGCGTATCGTCGGCGAATTCAGCAAAAACGGCGGGGTGCGTCAAGTGACCATGATCGCGCCGGAGAATCATTTGGATTTGTAATTGACCTTATTCATTCACCATTCACAATTATCAATTGACAATTATCAATTGTGAATAGTTAATGGTCAATTGTTAATGGAAAAATCAAGACAAGCCATGACCACCAACCGCACGCTGTTATTCAACCGGCTCGAGGTGAAATACTGGGTCGACCGCACGACGCGCACGGCGTTGACGCGGGATCTGCTGGCCTTCATGCGGCCGGATACGCACTCCAGCAGTGAAGAGGGGTATCTCGTGCGCAGCATTTATTACGATACGCACGACTACATGGCGTATCACGAAAAGCTTTCCGGCGCGGCGCTGCGGCACAAGCTGCGTTCGCGCGCCTACGGCGAGAATCCCGGCGACAGCAAACTGGTGCGTTTTGAAGTGAAGTCGCGTTATTTGACGTACATTTACAAAACCACGGTCGATATTCCTCGCGCCGATTACGACGAAGTTGATTTTGCGCTCAAGCGCCGCCTTTTGCTGCCGGCGCGGTTGATGAACGACGCCCGCGTCTCCAAGGAATTTTTCCGGCTGCAGCGGCAATACAACATGATTCCGAAGGTGCTCATTCAATACCGCCGCCAGGCTTTCGAGCGCAACGAAACCAGCCGCGTGCGCGCCAACTTCGACGACGAGCTGTGCGCCAGCAGCAATCTTGATTTGCTCGGACCGCTGAAGGGCGCGCGCCGCTTGCAGCAGTATAATCGCGCCATCTTCGAAATCAAAGTCGATGGCCATTTGCCGTTTTGGATGCACCAGCTCATTTCCAAATACAATTTGCAGAGCCAGGCGATCAGCAAATATTGCTACGGCGTGCGCAGCGAAGCGAAGATGTCGGCCAACGGACGGCCGGAAGAGTATGTGAATTGAAGTAAAACGTAATGCGTAAAACGTAAGTCACGCGCATTACGTTTTACTTAATTGTAAAAACGTAATTCTCATGTCACCATCCAAACAAAAACTCACCGCCGCCTTGGAGCGCTTTAGCAGCCCGGTACGCTGGATTTGGCCCCGGCTGTCAGATGCTTTAATCGGCATCGTTGCGCTCGGCGTCATCACGTTGTGCTGCTTGACATATTCCACTTCTCTGGCGCGGCGCGCCAGCGAGCTGGTCACCGGCAACAAGTATCTCGCCCTGGTCGACGGTTTGTTCAATCCGTTCCGCAACCGCCACCTGCTGCTCAATTCCGGCCTGCGGATTTACGATCTTAAAATTTCGCATCAGGAATACGCCAAAATCGAGCAGGTCGTGGCGCAGAACCTGAAGCTCGGCTGGATGAACAACGAGGCCACCGAAATTTGGTCGAAGGCGCAGTTTATTTACAATGGCCAAAAGCATGGCGTCAAAGTTCGCGTGCGCGGCGCTTTATCACCACATTGGAAGTATCCGAAAAAATCGTGGCGCATCAAGTTCGGCAATGAGAAACTCCGGCACGGCGGCAAGGTGATCGAAGAAACAATTTATTTCCAGGGCAAGCGCCAGATCAATCTCGTCATTCCGAGCGACAAGGTTTACGGCCTGGCGATGTTCATCAATGATTTGCTGCACAACTACAAGCTGGTGACGATGCAGGATCGTTTCGTCATTCTGCGCATCAACGGCATCGTGCAGGGAATTTATTACGAAGTCGAGCAGTTTGACAAGCCGCTCTTCGCCGCGCAGAATCGGCCGGAGACCTCGCTGTTCGGCCAAAACGGCCGCGCCATGCACTTCGA
>JBOHQZ010000243.1:0-8434 GCA_050732275.1 bacterium | reverse complement strand
TTGCGCCCGCACCGGTTGAGCCGGTGGCGCCGCCAACACCGGCGCCTGCGGCCAAACCTGTATCTGGCGAAGCGATTACCGCCTGTCTCAAGCAATTGCTCAACAGCCGTCCGGCCGCGCGGCCCAAGCTGGTGATCATCGGCCGCGAAGGCGCGCAGGTTTCGCCGATGGTGCGGCACCTGCTCGGCGCCGAATCCAGCTTGCGCAAAATGGAAAGCGCCGTGTTTCAATATCTCGAAATCGGCGAGCGCAAAGTGGAGACGCAGCCGTTCGAGATCATCGGCATTTCCATGGAAAAACAGTTCTCGCGTTTGTTGGATACCGCCGGCGCGGATTTGATCGGCTGCATCGTCGTCGTCGAGGCGCACCGCAAAGAAGGTCTCGAGTATTTGAGCTATTTGCTGAACATGCTCAAAACCGTTTACCGCCGCCCGCTCGGCATCGCCGTCATCAAATCCGCCGACCAGAAAAACATGGCCACCGAAACGCTGCGCGATCTGCTCAACCTCGCGCCGGCAGATTTCGTGCAAGAATGCCCGACCACCGACCGCACTGCGGTTACCGAGTTTTTGAAGGGGTTCACGAGTGAGGGGAATTTGCAGAGGTGGGCGCCGCCGGCGGGGAGCGCTGAAGCGAGATAATCTATGTTCAGCCGCTTTCATGAAAAGGACTACAAGTTGAAGGATGATTTATTATGGCATTCACGAAAGCTCTATACTATCCGTGGATTGATATCCACAATGAGGGATGGCTCAAAAATGCTTTGTTATATTGGGAGAGCATCCAAACTATTGTACCGGATTCAATTGATGAGCCTTATAGTACAAGAACTGCATTAGAATTCTATGATGAAGGGCTTTTGGGACCTCTGCGCGTTGAATCCCATATGCCAGAGATAAACGATTTAACGAATGAGGTACTAAAATATCTCGAAACTTCAGAGGGCGCTGAAGTTTTAATGTCAAAAGAGATTTCAGATTACCATTACATTCATCCGGATAAATTACCTCGGGAGATTTCTGAGTTGGTTGACATTCACCCCTCAAAATTACCATATGCGATAAGGAACAAAGTAGAGCGTGGTCTATCACACGCTCAAAGAGATGGTTGGATTGCTGTAGATGCACGGTTCGCTGATTTTTATATGACGCTATTAGCAACTCGTCTCTCTGAAGAAATTGGTGCAGGGCTTTTAACTGACGCGGCAGCTAACAATAAGCTGGCAAATGCGGTAAAGCTTGATGCGAAGTTATCCATCCCTGTAAGCCGAAGACACAGGCGCACTTTTGACGATTATAGGCACCATCAAAATATGCCGCTTGCCATTGCTCAGGGAACCCTCGCGGATCTGATCCTGGAGAAAATCCAGATTGACCCTGATACACCAACAAAAGATATTTTAAAATTTAGAAGAGATCACTCAGATGAATTGGGGCGCTTCAGAACAAAAATCGCTGAACTTACCAAAGTGATTTCTAACAATCAACCGCTCGAAAGGCTTCGTCAACAAGTTGAGGATATTTATATCAACGAAGTAAAGCCCGCGATTAGTGCCTTGCAAAAGAGCTTGACTGACCATAAAATCAAGTGGACAACAGAAAATTTTCTAAAAGTTGCATTCTTCTCTACCAGCTCAACTTCTGTTCCACTGGCTTTGCTTGGTTTATGTGTTCCTCATGCCCTTCTTGTGGGTGTTGGTGTATCATTAACAGCGTCCGCAATAATTTATAATCGTGAAAAAGCCGATAAGTTGAGACAAAATCCATTCTCGTACTTACTGGCTGCTGAAAGAGCTTTTCATTAATCAGAATTTCATCTTTTTGATATGAAGCCCTATTTGAGTCGCGGCATTTTGTCCGGCTGCAAAATCGCGCCCTGTTTCAAGCGGCGCGGGTGGTGGCAGGCTCCGTCGAATGGCCTGGAGGCTTGGACCCGAGCTACGACACTTTGGACGTCTCGCAGACACAAGCAGACCGGATGGTTGCATCATTCGGATTTTGTGCTATATTTAAATGTGTACTGCTGTAATTGATCCGTTTCATCGCTGCCCAAACGAGGGAGGAGAGATTAAGGCAAATGGCGCTTCCCAGTTTCAACAATAAAGGAGAATTGCCCGGATGTTGACGTCGTTCTGATTTTTGATGATGATTTCGATTTGACTGCTTGCGATGAAGAAACAAGAAAACTTTTTGATCATAGGGAAGCCGAGAATGAATTCGGTGCAAGTATCTTTTGGATTCGTCCGTCGATGCTTATCCTTGAGACGTTGGATCAATTCGTTGCGTATTGGCAAATCAAACGAGATCGCACGCTTCGCGGAATTGTAGAGGTGAGACCATGATTCACAACGATCAAGAAATGGAAATAACTCAAGAGCGGATAGCGTATTTTCAACGCTTACTCGCTCAGTTGCGCGTCACTGCCAGACCAGACGAGTTTGCAGCGGTTACGAGCGGCTATCGCGCAGAAATTCAACGGATGCAAAAAGAGATTCTTGATTATCTCACACAACATGTGAGTGAATCTTTGTCACGCGAAGCTGCTTGATCGGAATTTGGAAAGATCGTGACGACATGAGCGATAGCGTGGCATGGGTTCGAGACATGCGACGACAATGGAAGGCTTAGGATGGACAATTTCATCCTTGAACTCCGCACGGCGCTTGCGGATGGGCAGTACGAGACCAAGCAGCAACTGGCAGTTTTTGCGTTGTTGAACCTGGGCATCGTCCAGTCGTTGGCCGGCGGCGTTATGAGTTCTGAAGACGCCATTCGTTTATTTTACAACGCAGATAATTGCCTTTATGTTCGCAAGCACCTCAAGAACAAAAATGCGGACGCGATTATGGGGCACGGTGTCCAATTACCGGACCTTTTCAATTTTTTGCCGGTCGCGGAAGCGCATCGCGAGTTCACTCATGAGCTGGAGGCCATGCGCTCCCTTTGTTTGAGAATTTTGGAGAGTACGCGCCCTGCGGCCGGTCTGAACAAAAGAAAAATCGTTAAATTGCAATCTATAAATTAAATTTTCTTCTTAAATGTCTTTGGCCTGTGCCTCGACTGCTTATTGGGCACAAAATTTGCAATTTATAAAAGGTTGACTTTTATCTTAATCATATAAATATTTCGCCCATTTCGCTGCTGCGAATATGCGTTGTTCGTCATGGAGAGAAAAAAAATACTCATCGCCGAAAAAGATCCGAATGAAATCGTGGAGCTACGGAAGGCGCTCGTCACGGCCGGCTACGAAGTTCGGATCGCGAAAAACGGCGCCGAAGCGCTGCAATGGGTGGAAACTTTTCGTCCCGATCTCATCGTCGCCGAAATGCGCCTGCCGGTGATGGACGGCCCACACCTGCTCAAAGAAATCCGCACGCACTCCGCCACGCAATTGCTTCCTTTTATCTTAATCGGCAGCCTCAAAAATCTGGAAGAGCGCGTCACCGCCATGAAACTGCCGGTCGACGACTATTTGCAGAAACCGCTTGATCCCGAAGAGACGGTGGCGCGCATCGACTGCCTGGTCCGAGATGTCGAGCTGCAATCTTCGACGCCGGAACGCCAGGCGCGCGGCTTCAGTGGCAGCCTCGGCGAGATGAGCCTGGTCGATCTTTTGCAAACGCTCGACGTCGGCAACAAAACTGCAGTGGTGCGCTTGCAGCAAGGCGGCAAAGAAGGGCTCGTCTTCATCACCGCCGGACAAGTGATCGACGCCATGCTCGGCGATCTCGAAGCCCGGCGCGCGTTGCTGCGCATGTTCACATGGGCCGACGGCGCTTTCCGCGTCGAAATCCGCGCGCACGACCGCCAGCGCCTGCTGACGGTTTCCACGCGCGACTTGATTTCCGAAGGCATGACGCGGATGTATCGCTGGGAACAACTGTCGCATAAATTGCCGCCTTTGCAATCCGTCGTCAACGTCAACGGCGAAGCGAAAGTGGTCAAATTGACCGACGAGGAAAAACGGCTGCTGCAACTGGTCGGGCGCAAAAGCTCCAAGCGCATTATCGATCTCGTCGAACAAAACCAGGCGGACGATCTGCGCACGCTGACGGTTTTCAAAAGTCTTTATGAGCGCCACATTCTGAAAGTTTTGCCGCTCACCGACAATCGCCCCCAAAACGGCGAATACCTCGACACGCTCAAAATGCGTCCGCGCAACGGCCGGTTGCCGAACGAGCGGCTCGCCGGCGCTTTTCAGGCAATTTTGAAAAGGCCCGAGCTGCCGCCGCGGCAACACGAGCGGCGCCGCAACGAGCGCCGTTTTCAAGATGAACGCCGCAAACACGACCGCCGCCGCGACGGCCAGCAGCGCGAGAATATCCGCGTTTTTTTGAACAAAAGCGAGCTGATCCTGATTCGCGAGAAGCTCGTGCAGCCGGCCGGCTGAATGGAGTGATGGATCAATGGATTATTGGATCGTTGGAGTATTGGATTTTTGGATTAATGGATCGATGTACTGTAAATCAATAATCCATCACTCCAGAAATCCAATAATCCAGCAATCCAACACCCCAAGTACTTATCCAATTCGTTTATTGTTTCATGCGCATCGCAGAAATCGCCGTTATCGGCGCCGGCACTAAAGAGAGGGACATTTTTATTCAATCTATTTGCCAAAAGCTCGAGCTGACTAACGACAACGTAACGTTCGGACGACTCCCCATCAATGATCAGCTCGTACTGCATCTGTATGGCATCGCCGCACTGCCCAACGGCCAGGCGCCGGCGTGGGATTTGATCGCGAGGAAAATGCTCGGCTACATCGTGCTGTTTCCCTGGCAAAATAACGAGGCGTTCGAGCGCTTGAAGCCGGTCGTCGATTATCTCTCCACTCGCTATGACGCGCCGATGGTGGTGGCTGCTCATCTTTCCGGCAAGACCCAACCCGTGCCTTCGGCGTTGAGCGCAGAAGGCATCACGCTAACGCCAGAGGGAAAGCTGACTTTTTGCGACGTCCGCAATCCCGCCAGTGCTCGCAAAATTCTCGTGACGCTCATCGACAGCCTCCTCGCGAAAATGCCTTGATCGCCATCATCCAAATTCGTATATTGCAACATTGCCGTCTTTGCGACGGCTTTTTTGTTACTCATGATGTAACCGTCATTGCGAGGCGCTTTTTGCCGAAGCAATCCGTTGATTTGGAAAAGATTGCTTCGCTGAGAAACGCTCGCAATGACATTCTATAAACCAACTCTCAATAAGTATAGTTACGTTGCCACGAGAATTAGTTCAGGACTTCGCCAATGCAACGCAAAGTTTTTCGCAATATCTCCGAGGCCATCGGCCAGACGCCGATGATTCGTCTCAATCGCGTCACTGCCGGCATTAAAGCCGCGGTTTACGCCAAGGTGGAGTATTTCAATCCCGGCGGCAGCATCAAAGACCGCATCGCCATTGCGATGGTTGATGACGCGGAAAAGACCGGCAGGCTCAAGCCCGGCGGCACCATCGTCGAGGCCACGAGCGGCAACACCGGCGCCGGTTTGGCGCTCGCCGCGGCCATCAAAGGCTATCGTGCCATCTTCACCATCCCCGACAAAATGAGCCAGGAAAAAGTGCGCATGCTCAAAGCGTATGGCGCGGAAGTGATTATCTGCCCGACGGCGGTGCCGCACGATTCGCCCGAGAGTTATCACGGCGTCGCCGACAAGCTGGTCAAAGAAACGCCCAACGCCATTCTCGCCAACCAGTATTTCAATCCGCAAAATCCTGACGCGCATTACCGCACCACCGGTCCGGAAATTTGGGAGCAGACCGACGGCAAGATCGATTATTTCGTCTGCGGCGTCGGCACCGGCGGCACCATTTCCGGCACCGCCAAATATCTCAAGGAGAAAAACCCCGCCATCAAAGTTATCGGCGCCGATCCGGCCGGGTCGGCTTTGAAAGAACATTATTATACACGCCAGTTGATTCACGGCCAGCCGTATAAAGTCGAAGGCATCGGCCAGGAAATCATCCCTGGCACTTTGCACTGGGAGTACGTCGACGAAGTGCATACCATTAGTGACAAGGAATCGTTTCTCATGGCGCGCCGGCTCGCGCGCGAGGAGGGCCTGCTCGTCGGCGGCTCTTCAGGAACCGCAGCCGTGGTCGCGTTGAAAGTGGCGCGCGAGCTGCCTGCCGACAAAACGCTGGTGGTGATTCTTCCCGACACGGGGAAATATTATCTTTCCAAATTCTACAACGACGAGTGGATGAAGGAGAATCGCTTCCTCGATATTGAAAGAGCTTTGGTACACAATCTTTTGAGCGCCAAGCAAAAGGGATTGCCGGCGCTGGTTTCGGTGCCGCCGGCGGCCACCGTGCGCGAAGCTTTGCAAGTTATGGAAGCCAATAACATCTCGCAAGTGCCGGTGATTGAAGAGGGACGCGCCGTCGGCAGTATCGAAGAGAGTACGTTGATGGGACGCGTGCTGGAAGATGCCGGCGTGCTCGCCAAACAAGTACGTACCGTCATGGAGCAAAGCTATCCAATCGTGCACTATGACGACACGTTGGAGCACACCAAATATTTGCTGGCGCGCCGCTATCCGGCGATTCTCGTGCAAGAGCACGGCCAGTTGGTCGGCATCGTCACGAAGTCGGATCTCATCGCTTTTATTGCGTAATGGAGTTTTAAATTTTCAATTGAAAATTTAGAATTGAAAATTGTTTTGCAATAGACAGTTGGCTAATTCTGAGGAGGAGATTATGGGCTACCAAACCGAGGCCGTTCACGCCGGACAACATCCGGAGGAATCCACCGGCGCGGTGATTACGCCGATTTTTCAAACCGCCACGTATGCGCAAGAGGCGCCGGCGGTACACAAGGGTTACGAATACGGCCGCACCGGCAATCCGACGCGCTTGGCGCTCGAGCAAAATCTGGCGGCGCTCGAACGCGGCAAATTTGCTTATGCTTTCAGCTCCGGCATGGCCGCAACTGCAACGGTGTCGCAGCTTTTGCGCGGCGGTGATCACGTGGTTTGCACCGCCAATGTTTACGGCGGCACCGCGCGCTACTTTCGTCAAGTCATGGCGCAATTCGGATTGCAATTCGATGTGGCCGATACCTCGCAAAGTACAAATATAGAACGCGTCTGGCGTAAAGAAACCAAAATGCTCTTTGTCGAAACGCCGACGAACCCGTTGCTGATTCTTTCGGATCTGCGTGCATTGGCCGCATTCTGTCATGATCGTCAAGCGCTCCTCGTGGTGGACAACACGTTCATGAGCCCCTATTTTCAAAGACCGCTCGAGCTTGGCGCGGACATCGTTCTGCACAGCACGACGAAATTCATCAACGGCCACAGCGATGTGATCGGCGGCGTGGCCGTCACCAACCGGCCGGAGATCGCCGAGCGGCTCGCCTTCTTACAAAACGCCGTGGGCGCAGTGCCGAGCCCGTTCGATTGCTGGCTCATCTTGCGCGCGACGAAGACGCTGCCGTTGCGCATGCGCCAGATCAACACCAACGCCATGGCCATCGCCGAATTTCTCCAGGGCGACCGCCGCATACAAAAAGTTTATTATCCCGGCTTGAAGAGTCACCCGCAGCACGAGCTGGCGCTTCGGCAGCAACTCGATCCGTATGGCCAACCCGGCTTCGGCGGCATGATCTCTTTCGATCTGCCGGATTTTGAAACGGCGAAACGGTTTCTCACGAGCATCAAACTCTTTACATTAGCCGAAAGCTTGGGCGGCGTCGAGAGCTTGATCTGCCATCCGACTTCGATGACACACGCTTCGGTACCAGTCGAAGAACGCCGGCGTATTGGACTTTCGGATGGGCTGTTGCGGCTCGCGGTAGGAATCGAAGACGCGGAAGATTTGATTGCGGATTTGCAGCAAGGGCTGGAGCGGGTGTAGAACAGACGGACTTACAGTGTCAACCAAAATGAATTGCGGCAAAAATGATTAGAACAAGAGAATTGATCTAATCGAATTGGTTTGCCCTATTTCCAACGAAATGATGAACTGGGCAAGTTTAAATTTTTTTTCGTTGCGGTTCCCTTTTCGTTGCAAAACTATTTATATTTTTGCCTTTCTCACTACTCTTTCTTTTTCATCGGTTGCCCAAAACCCCGCTGGCATCACTTGGCTTTATCACAGCACCCCGCGCTTCGTCATTGCCTATCGTGAAGCCGACAAAACGCTGGCAATTCACGTGCTCGATGAATTGCAGCAGCGCCAGCAGCAGCTTGCGGCACAGCTCGGTTATCAGCCGCGGCGTGTCATTACCGTTTTTCTTTGTCCGACGCAACAAATTTTTGATCGCATGACCGGTGGTGCTGTGCCGCATTGGGGCGAGGCCGCGGCCAATACCGCGCAATGGCGCATCTTTTTGAAAACGCCGGCCGCCAGCGACACGCGCGAATTGCTGCCAGTCACGGTGACGCACGAGTTGGCGCATCTTTGTCTCGCCGAACTCGCAACACCTACCCAAACAC
>JBOHQZ010000242.1:0-8441 GCA_050732275.1 bacterium | reverse complement strand
GCCGATATTGAGGCTGTTTCCCGGAAACCGCGACGCTGCGTTCGAGAATTAGGCGAATGCCTTCACCGCGCGCTTCGATATAATATCGCCCGGTATGCGGGCTCGCTTGCCGGGAAAGAAAAGAAACGAGCAACTGGTTTCGTGTGAATTGGCGATCTACCATATTTTCCAATGTAATCGTATTCGGCAGCCGTCCCGGGCTGTAAATTTCAAGACGGTCGTCAAAAAGAAAGAGCCGGATTTTTGAGCCGGCAATCGAGTAATCCCGATGAGCAGCGGCATTGACAACGGCCTCGTGAACGGCGATAACATCATATTGCGGAAAATCCTGCCGGCCGACGGTTTTTATCGAAGCCACTTTCATGTTGCGTTCCACAAAATTCACCGCATCATCGATTTGATGATGCAAGGGACCGGTTATTTTTTTGGAGTCAATTACCGCTGCCGATGCCATCTCGGTTCCTCGATATGCCGCTGCCTCAATATAAGCCGAAGGCAAAAATTGCTCCGGCGAATCGCCAAAGACCAGCAACCCGGCAACCGATGGGCGAAGGGCATTTTGTTCATCGCGGCTGACAATGCGTTTATTTTCCAGAATCTTTTCCCACGGCAGATGCCGCGCTTCGGGAGCAAAATTTTTTAATAATTTCTGGTTGAGATGGTCAAAGCTTGCTTGACGAATGATTTGTTCGTCAAAAATGAAGCTTTGCTCCCGTTGCTGAAAGAGACGCGCCAATTCCTGCGGGGTGAGATCGACTTTTGTCACTCCGAGACGTTGAAAATAACGGCCACCGCTCGTTTGATGTACAAAGATGCTTTTCGGAATATCAATTTTAATGACCGGCTGATTCGTTCCATTTGAATCCGGCAGCAGCAAAATTTTTATGAGCGCGAGCATCGGCGGGCGGCAATTATTGCGGCACACATTAGAGATATAATTTTCAACGATGCTTAATTTTTCTTGTGGAATGCCTTGAACCATGCCATCATCGTGAACACCCACAAGCATAACTCCGCCGGCGGTATTGGCAAAGGCACAGATTTCTCCGGCAAGCGATTCCGGATTGAGTTCCACGACATCTTGCCCTCGAAATTTTACCTCTTTAAATTCGACAAACGAATCTTCGCCGAGCTTGAGTTGGTCAATAATTTCTTGAACGGTATCAAACATGGCTTAGCGCAAAATTGTCTGCTCCCGATCCGAGCCGACTGAAATGATCTTAATGGGTATCCCTGTAAGCTGCTCGATGGTTTTGAGATAGTTCTGCGCCGGCTTGGGCAAGTCTTGAAATTTTCGCGCCGCCGAAGTCGGTTGCTGCCAGCCTGGAAAAGTCTCGTAGACCGGCTCGCAGTTTTCGAGAATGTGTATCTCCGCCGGAAACGTCTTCAGCTCTTTGCCGCGATAGCGGTACGCCGTGCAAAGCTTGATTTCCGCAAAGGTGTCGAGCACATCAAGCTTGGTGAGTGCCCAGGCGTCGATGCCGTTGATTTGCGCGGAATAATTCGCGACGACGGCATCGAACCAGCCGCAACGCCGCGGCCTGCCCGTGGTGGCGCCAAACTCATTCCCCACGGTTCGCAGCTTCTCCCCTATTCCGTCTTGCCTCTCGGTCGGAAACGGCCCCATGCCCACGCGCGTGGTGTAAGCCTTGATCACGCCGAGCACGCTATTAATTTTCGTCGGGCCGATTCCCAAACCGGTGCAAGCGCCGCCGCTCGTGGGGTTGGAAGAAGTAACGTAAGGATACGTGCCGAAATCCATGTCGAGCAGCGAGCCTTGCGCCCCTTCGCAGAGAATGTTCTTGTCCTCGGCAATGGCTTCATTTAAGTATCGTGCAATATCGGTGATGAAAGGATCAATGCTTTCGTCGAAGCGGCGATATTCCTGCAAGATCGCTTCGGTGTCGAGCGGCGCTTTGTCATAAAGCGCGCGGAGAATGGCATTTTTCTCCTGGAGATTCTGCTGAATTTTTTCCCGCAGCATTTCGGTGTCGAGCAAATCGACGATCCGAACGCCCATGCGATGCGCTTTATCCACATACGCCGGACCGATGCCCCGGCCGGTGGTGCCGATTTTTCCTTGCCGGTTCGACTCTTCTTTGGTTTGATCGAGCAGCTTGTGATAGGGCATGACGAGATGCGCGCGATGGCTGATGAGCAGCCGGCCATCCACTTGGACGCCCTTGTGTACGAGCAGCTCGATCTCGTGCATCAACGCCGCCGGATCGATCACCACGCCGTTGCCGATAATGCACGTGGTGTGAGGCTGCAAAATGCCCGAGGGAATCAGGTGCAAAACGAACTTCTCGCCGCCGATCACCACCGTGTGTCCGGCGTTGGCCCCACCCTGATAACGCGCGACGATATCGGCATCGTCGCTGAGCAGATCGACGATTTTTCCTTTTCCTTCGTCGCCCCATTGGGCGCCAACGATGACTTGAACAGACATGATGATTGAAAAAAAATCAGTGGTATCCGGATTTGCCGAACAGTCCGGATTAACTGCTTTGTTTTTTTATCCGGGCGATTCGGGAAATCCGAATACAACAAGCTTTTCGGTTGTAGAAAATAAAAAACTCCGCCACCCCCGGCTTCTTGCCCGAAGAAAAACAGCAGGAAGTCCAGGATGCCGGAGTTAGCTTGGATTTATAAAAGCAAGCGGGGCCGTTGCCGGCCTAATTTTTGAAACTGGCAACGGCTTTGTCCAAAGTATCATGCGCATCAAACACGGTCAAGAGTTTGGTGATCATGAGCAGGCTTTGAATACGGTCGGTGACGTTGGCTAATTTCAGGTCGCCGCCGTTGTTGCGCATCGTGGTGAGGCCGCCGATGAGAATGCCCAGGCCCGAGCTGTTCATCCAATTGACGCTGCCGAGATCGGCAATGACTTTGGTCTTGCCCTTTTCAATCAGCTCGTGCAACTTGTCATTCAGCAAGCTGGCATCGGGGCCGCCCATGATTTTTCCCGAAAGCTCCAGAACAACCGCCTCGCCCAAATCTTTCTCTTTTATGGTCATCTCGCATCTCCCTCTAAAATTTATGGACTACATAACCATGCACCGGAACAACAGCCACGCATTTGGTCACAGCTTATCCAGTAAAACGAACCCGCTTCTTCACGCGACTTTGACGCCGCGCCGAATTTTTTTGATGTCGGCTTTTTTGTGCCATTCCACGACTATCGGCGCGGCGATATAAACCGTCGAATAAACACCCGCAATCACGCCAATCGTCATCGCGAAGGCAAAGTTGTAAATAACCTCGCCACCGAAGAAAAGAAGGATGAGCACAACCATGAAAACGGTCAGCGAGGTAATGATGGTGCGGCCCAGCGTTTGATTGAGGCTCACATTGATGAGCTGCTCGATGCCGGCGTCGCGCAGAATGCGGCGATTCTCACGAATGCGGTCCATGACCACGATCGTGTCGTTCAGCGAAAAACCGACGATGGTGAGCAGGGCCGCCACCACGGTCAGGTTGATTTCCATATTCAGCAACGAAAAAAGCCCGACGGTTACCATCACGTCGTGGAACAAGGCCACGACGGCGCCGACCGCAAAAATGAATTCAAAGCGAAAACTGACGTAAACGAGAATCAGCGCCAGCGAAATCAAGGTGGCCCAAATCGCAGACGTGCGCAGCTCTTTGCCGATTTTGGGTCCGACGCTTTCCACCAAACGCTCCTCGGGCAAATTTTGAGGGAAGGCTTGGCGCAGCCCCTCCATAATCGGGGTTGAAATGGCGGTGGCTTCCTCCTGTTTTTCTACGCGCAGCAAAATATCGTTGGGTGCGCCGAAGGTTTTGATCTCGGCGTCGCCAAAACCGATGTTTGTCATCGCCTGACGCACCTCGCTGATATCCGGGGGCTGCGGAAAATGAACCTGGATCACGGTGCCGCCGAGAAAATCGACGCCATATCGCGGGCCACCTTTGATGATCATCGACAGAATGCCTGCCAAAATTATGGCAGCAGAAACGGCGATCGCCTTCCAACGCTGTTTGATAAAGTCAATGCGAGTTTCACCGAAAAATTGCATCATGAATATATCTTCTCCAATCAACGATTAAAGTGTGATCAAATGCTCAATGTCGCCAAGGTTCGCCGCCGGGTGATGTAATCGTAAACGACCCGCGTAACCACGATGGCCGTGAACATGCTGGCGGCGAGACCGAACATCAGTGTTATCGCAAAGCCTTTGATGGGGCCGGTGCCGAACTGATAGAGCACCAACGCGGTGAGCAAAGTCGTTATGTTCGCGTCAAAGATCGTCCAGAAGGCGCGGTCGTAGCCGGCATCGATGGCGGTACGCACGGTTTTGCCGGCGCGCAATTCTTCACGAATGCGCTCCAGAATGAGCACGTTGGCATCGACCGCCATGCCGATCGTCAGAATAATGCCGGCAATGCCGGGCAACGTCAGCGTGGCTTTCAGAAAAGCCATGCAAGCCAACAGCACGACGATATTCAACACCAGCGCAATGTCAGCCAAAACGCCGGAGAGCTTGTAATAAATGGCCATGAACGCCATGACCAGGATCAAGCTGATGATCGCCGACCACGTGCCTTTGGAGATGGAATCTTGTCCAAGCGACGGCCCCACGGTGCGCTCTTCGATGACGTGCATCGGCGCTTGCAGCGAGCCGGCGCGCAACACGATGGCCAGGTCTTTGGCTTCATTGGCGCCCATGTTGCCTTCGATTGACGCCGATCCACTCGGTATTTTCTCTTTGATGTTTGGCGCCATGACGACTTTGCTATCGAGCACGATGGCGAGGCGTTTGTTGACGTTGGCGCCGGTGACACGCGAAAAAGTTTTCGTGCCCTCGTCGTTCATTTGCATGGTGACCGTCCATTCGCCTTGCCGCGTCAGCCCCGAGCCGCTGGCAATCGTCGCTTGGGCGTTGGTGAGCAGCGCGCCGTTTAGTTCCGCCTCTTTTTTCACCAGATACAACAAATAAAATTCCGTGTCGGCTTCCTTCTCGGGTTTATTGGACCAAACGAATTCGGCATCCGATGGTATGATCTTTTGCACTTCCGGATTGTTCAAAATGCGCTCCACCGCGCGAACATTTTTGGCCGGCACGGCGACTTCGCCTCCAACGTTGCGCAAGAGCGAAAGGAAGGGATTCTCGGCAAAGATTTCTTTGTCCACCCGCACCGAGTCCTGCGACTCGCCGGTGGTGTCAGTCTGGACGATCGAGGAACCGCCAAATAATTCGGAGACGCCAACTTCTTTATCCTGACTCACCTTGCCGCCAGCGCCGGTGGTGTCCTGTTCTGCCGTTTCCGCAGCCGCGGCTGGCGCGCCCGGCTCCGCGGCCAAATCCCGCTTGAGCAAATTGTCGATTTTGGTGATGACGTCTTGAAAAATCTCCGGATCTTTTACGAGCATGAATTCCAACAGCGCGGTTTTGCCGATGATATTCTTGGCGCGGTTGACGTCGGTAATGCCGGCCAGCTCCACCACGACGCGGCGGTTGCCCTGTTTGGTGATCGACGGCTCTGACACGCCGAACTGGTCGATGCGGTTGCGCAGGATTTCCAGGTTCCGGTCAATCGAGTCATCCGCCTCCTTTTTCAGATCGGCAACGATTTGCGCATCGGTTTGCGCGCGCGAACCGAAATGGCGATTAAGGCGAATTCCCGCGGCGGCAAATTTATTTTGCAAGGCCTCGAAGTAATCCACATTGGGCGCCGCCGCCGCTTTATCCACCTCGCGCATGATTTCCTCAAAGCGCGCGTCTTTGTTTTTGGCCACATCCCGCAGCAGTTTGGGCATATCGACTTCGTAGACCAAATACGTGCCGCCCTGCAAATCCAGGCCGCGTTTAATGGCTTTCGTGTCATTTTTGCTGATGTCGTCGTGCAGCTTGATCAGGCTCGCCGCCTCTTTCAGCACGGCTTGCAAGCTGTCGGCAGGTTTGCTGCGCAAACGCTGGCGGATATGTTGTTCCAACAGGCCGGCATTCAGCGCCTCGTTAATTTCATCGCGCTGCAAGCCGGTATGCTGCGTAATCTTGGCAAAGTAGCTGTCAGCTTCTTTTTTTTGCCGGCCTACCACGAAAGTTGGATAAAGCTGGTAGAGTGCCCAGGCAATGACGGCCACGATAATGATCGTACGGGTTAAATTATTTCGTCGCATTTAAAAAATTCCTCCGAAGCAAACAATAAATCACGCCCGCCAACGGCGCTAAGCGTGATCGGTTTTCACGAAAAGTAAATGAATTAAACAAATAGAAATATAACTGATTTGCGACACAAAGTCAAGGAAAAGCTCAGGCATTTCAAGAATATGGCGTTCCAGGAATTTCCTTGATTGAGAAATGGATTGGGGCTATATTTTGCCGTTGTTGATTCCCTCTCGTCGATGTGAAGGGCGCCGCCAATATCTTATCACTAAATTTTCCGAAATCATATTCCAGTGATGGCCGATGGGAAAACAGAAAGAAATCAAGGTTAAGCTTGCGCTTGCCATTGTCTCTTTGATCGTTGCTCTCTATCTAGCCGAACTCATCGTGTTTTTTCTGGATACACGATTTGCTCGTACTCGTGAAAATATCGCCCGGCGAAATGGAATCCCTTTCGACACGCGAGCTGTCTTTGAAGTCACCGAAGATTTGCAAGTGCAGGGTGTCGAGGCCTGTCCGATGGTGCCTGCTTCTCTCGTGGTTGCTTTCAACGGCATTGCAAACGGTAATCACAAGCTCTTCACTCTTGGCGGTGTATCGCGAAAGGCCACCGTCTACTGCAATGAAAGCGGCGACTATGCGATCTACGAGAGCGACGAGCACGGCTTCAACAACCCGTCGGGAATTTGGCGCCAAAAACCCAAAGTCGTGTTGATCGGCGACTCGTTTACGCAGGGTGCGTGTGTCGGGCCCGGCGAAGACGTTGCCGGGCAACTGCGAAAAATGGGCATCAGTGCCCTCAATTTGGGCATGGGAGGCTGTGGCCCGCTCATCGAGCTGGCCATGATGAAAGAGTATGTTGAATTTCTCCAGCCCGAATTCGTGCTGTGGATGTATTTTGAGGGCAATGACTTGCGAGAAATAATACACGAAAAAACTTCCTTCTTCGCGCGATACTACTTCGACGGCGGTTTCTCTCAAAATCTCATTTATCGACAAGCGGAGATCGATCAGGCGCTGCTCGAATTCATACAACAATACAAACAAAAGGAGATCGCTCGCGAGCAAGAGGAAAAGCGCCGGCAACAAAGAAAATGGCGCGGGGTGATCAGGCTGAATGCCTTGCGGGCCAGATTATTACAGGTGATTGCCCAATCGTCTGTGTTGGAGCATGCGGCCCCTCCTGATTCCATGTTCGAGACCATACTCGCAAAAGCTCAGCGAAAAACCTCATCATGGGCGGGAAAGCTGGTCTTCGTTTATCTGTCTGAATATAATAGGTACGCCGGAAAAGTCGATCACGATATTTTTCAGCAGCGCCGCGAAGTACTGTCCATTGTCGGAAAGCTGGGCATCCCCATCATCGACATTCACGAGGTTTTCGCGAGCCGGCGCGACCCATTATCGCTTTTTCCATTCAGACTTCACGGCCATTATACGGCAGAAGGTTATCGATTGGTAGCCGAGGCTATCGTTTCCCATTTGCAAAGCGAGTCCGTTCAAGGCAAGAACTAAAGCGGATAAAGAACAAGGATTGTCATGGAGATAATCGTGAGCAAGCCCGCGGTGCTCGTGCTTGGCGCCGAGGCTTTTCTCAAAGAAAAGCTGGAAAAGGCTTCTACGGATGAATGGCGGCCACTGTTTGTCCATAATTTTGACGAAGCCATGGCTGTTATGAAGCACACCCCGGTTTCATGTTTTGTCGTGAGTCCTTATGCCAAGGGCAAGGATGGTGCAACAAAAGTCACGCAATTTTGCCGGCAGTTTGAGACGATTCCAGCGATTCTTTACGACGGTAGATTGCAGGCTTTTGATCTGCTGGAAGAGATTCCGGTTGCGATCAAACGTCGCGCTTTTCAGCCCGATGTCAAGATCTTTGGAATTGATTTTGAACAATGCTCGAAGAGGATCAAAAAGACCGTCCGGATGATGATGGATGAGTTTCGCGAGAATATCACGGTGGATGAAATTGCCCATCGCCTCGGCGTTCATCGCAGCCATCTGGAAAGGGAATGGCATCAGCAATGTGGAGGCATTACGGCCAAGCAGCTTCTAATCGGCTTGAAGCTTCACTATTCGACTTTTCTTAGAGGGCATTTGAAAAGTGATGTTATGGTGAACAAAAATAGCCTAGATTTTTTCATGTTTGTTTCTAGCTTAAACAAACATGAAAAGAAAACCATACGCCACTGATCTCTGCGATGCCGAATGGCAAATTCTTGAACCCCTGCTTCCGCCTCCGAAACACGGCGGTCGCCCCCGTAAAGTTGACATCCGTGAAGTCGTTAATGCGATGTTCTATTTATTAAGAAC
>JBOHQZ010000241.1:0-8443 GCA_050732275.1 bacterium | reverse complement strand
CGAACGCGCTTCTTGGTTCAACTCGCCCGCCCGCTGCGGGTGACTTTTCATCGGGCCTTCGATCTCGCGGCTGATTCTTTTCGGGCGCTTGAAGAGGTTATCAGTTTGGGGATCGAGCGCATTCTCACCTCGGGCCGCGCCAAGACGGCGCTCGAGGGCTTGTCTCTTATCACTCGTCTCGTGCAAGTTGCCGCCGGTCGCACTATCATCATGCCGGCAAGCGGCATCACGCCACAAAATGTTCGCACGATTCTCGCTACCAGCGACGCCGCCGAGATTCATGCCGGCTCCGCCGTATCCATAAAAAAGGAATATCCGCAATCAGGACTTTTTCTCACGCCGCGCAATGTGGTTGATCCGCGAAAGGTGAGGGCCTTGTTGGAAGTAACGTGAGCCATGAAACTTTTTGGATAAAAGCATTCGTTCGTAGTAACGCCTTCAGGCGTCGAACGTTTGGACTTAGAAAACTTCAACTGCATCAACAAGCTTTTTACTAATACAAGCTTTGTACGCCTAAAGGCGTCACTACAAACAGCAGAAAATATTTTGCATTTTGCCAGTTTTGCTATATATTGTCCCCAATTGATCGTAGAAACAAAGTCGAACTGAACCAGAGTGAGGAGGATCAATGAAGCAAACGTTGCTGCTGGGTATTGGGCTGTTTCTATGCTCTCAGGTTTTAGCGCAATCCACGCCAGAAAAGAAGGCGCCAACGACGATTGCGGCAAAAACCGCTGATATGGAAAAATATCCCGGCTACTTCACATTTTATTGGGAGGCCAAAGCCGGCAAGGTTTGGCTCGAGATCGACAAGTGGGATACCGAGTTTCTTTATTTCAATTCGCTGCCGGCGGGCCTTGGCTCGAATGACATTGGCTTGGATCGCGGGCAGCTTGGCAATGAGCGCATTGTCAAATTTCAGCGCATTGGGCCGAAGGTGCTGTTGATTCAGCCCAACTATGCTTATCGAGCCATCAGCGACAATCCCGACGAGCGCCGTGCCGTGCAAGAAGCGTTTGCGCAATCCGTGATTTGGGGCTTTGAAGTGGCCGCCGAAGAGAATGAGCGCGTGCTCGTCGATGCCAGCGATTTTTATTTGCGTGATGCGCATGATGTGATCGGCACGCTCAAGCGCACCAATCAAGGCGCTTACAAGCTCGACAATTCCCGCTCTGCTTTTTATCTCCCCCGCACCAAAAATTTTCCGCCGAACACCGAAGTGGAAGCCATGTTGACTTTCACCGGCGATTCACCTGGCGGATTTGTCCGGCAGGTCGTCCCGACGCCGGAGGCGATTACGGTGCGCCAGCATCACTCGTTCATTCAGCTTCCCGATGACAACTACAAGCCCCGCGCTTTCGATCCGCGCGCCGGATTCTTTGGCATCAGCTTTATGGATTACGCCACACCGATTAGCGAGCCGATCCGCAAGCGCTTCATTTCGCGGCATCGCCTGCAAAAGAAAAATCCCAACGCGGCGATGAGCGAGGCGGTGGAGCCGATTGTTTATTATCTCGATCCCGGCGCGCCGGAGCCGATTCGCTCGGCGCTGATGGAAGGCGCGCAGTGGTGGAATCAAGCTTTTGAAGCGGCCGGCTATCAAAACGCCTTTCAAGTCAAGCTGCTGCCGGCAGACGCCGATCCGATGGACGTGCGTTTCAACGTCATTCAATGGGTGCATCGCTCGACGCGCGGCTGGTCGTATGGCAGCACGGTCACCGATCCGCGTACGGGCGAGATCATCAAAGGCCACGTCACGCTCGGCTCGCTGCGGGTGCGGCAGGATTTTTTGATTGCCGAAGGTTTGCTCGCGCCGTATGAAGATGGCAAAACCGTTTCTCCGGCGATGCAAGCAATGGCGTTAGCGCGTTTGCGGCAGCTCTCGGCGCACGAGGTTGGGCACACGCTCGGCCTTTCGCACAACTATGCCGCGAGCACAAAAGATCGCGCCTCTGTAATGGATTATCCGCATCCGCTGGTGAAATTGAACGGCGAGGGCGCGCCGGATTTGTCCGAGGCGTATGCGACCGGCATCGGCGAGTGGGATAAAGTGGCGATTGCTTTCGGCTATCAAGATATTCCAACCGGTGTCGATGAAAAGAAATCTTTAAAAGACATTCTGCAAGCAGCAATATCGCGTGGGTTGATTTTTGTGACGGATCAAGATGCGAGACCAACAGGCGGCGCGCATCCGCTGGCGCATCTATGGGACAACGGCCCGAATGCAGTTGACGAGCTGGCGACGGTGATGCAAGTGCGTGCTCGCGCGCTCGCGCGCTTTGGCGAGAAAAATATTCGCGCCGGCGCGCCAATGGCCACGCTCGAAGAGGTGTTGGTGCCGATATTCATGTATCATCGCTATCAAGCCGAAGCGGTCGCGAAATTGGTCGGCGGCTTGAATTACACCTATGCGATGCGTGGTGATGGACAAAAGGCCACGGAGGTGATTCCGGCTCAGGAGCAGCGCCGCGCGTTGGAGGCTTTGCTGCGCACGCTGCAACCGGAAGCGTTGGCGCTGCCGGAGCGCGTCTTGCAAATTATTCCCCCGCGCGCGTACGGTTACAATCGCAGCCGCGAAACGTTTGACACGCGCACCGGATTGACGTTTGATCCTCTGGCAGCCGCGGAGACGGCAGCGAATACGACAGCCGGCCTGTTGCTTCATCCCGAGCGCGCGGCGAGATTGATCGAATATCATGCTCGAGATAACAGCTTTCCCGGATTGAGCGAGGTGATGGATAAGCTCATCAGCGCCACTTGGAAAACATCGCCGGGCGCCGGTTATCACGCCGAGATTCAGCGTGTCGTCAATAACGTCGTGCTCCATCATTTCATGGCGCTGGCGAACAATGAAAACGCGGCGACGCAAGCGCGCGCGATGGCCTGGCTCAAGCTGGATGAGCTGAAAAATTGGCTGGCGGAACAAACGAAAAAAGCGAAAGATGAAAGTGTGCGAGCGCACGCGCTTTTTGCCGTTGCTCAAATCCGCCAATTCCAGGAGAATCCGGCGCAGATGCAATTGGCCGATCCTGTCGAGCCGCCAGCCGGACCGCCGATCGGTGACGGTGATTTTTCTTGTGAATTGGATTCTTATTAGCATTGGATTTTGTCTATTTCCAACGGATAGAAAAACCCAACGGATTTTTAATCAGTTGGGTTCTACTATCCGTTGGAAATCCGCCTTTAAAAGCTTGCTTCTCCTCTACATTATTTAAGAAGGAAGCGTCTTTATGAAAATTTATCTCTGCAAAGTTTTTCTTGTCACTGCTATTTTGCTCTTCTCTACCGTCACCACCTCGGCGCAACCCACGATCTATTTGGTCCGTCATGCCGAGAAGCTGGAGAATTGGCCTGGTGATGATGATTTGGACGCCTATCATCCATTGAGTGCGAAAGGGGGCGCGCGGGCGCAAAAGCTCGCCAAGAAATTCAAGCCCGGCGCGATTGCCGCCGTCTTCAGCAGCCGCACGACGCGCTCGCTGCATACGGCGCTGCCGTTGGCGCATAAGCTCAAGCTCTCTCTCGAAGTCGCTGACGCCTGCATGGACACGGCGGCGATCAGCGCTTTTTATAAAACACTCGCGGCGCGCTTCGGCCCTGACAAGGCAGTCGTTCTCGTGTCGCACTCGAATATCATTCCCTACCTTTTATTAAAAGCCGGTCTTTCTCCGGCGTGTTTTAAAGAAATGGGAATTGCAGCCTCTTCACCCGATTCCTGGCTGCTCATCGAAGGCTACGGCAATATTTGGCGGGTGGAAAAATGGCGAACCGATGCAAAAACATGCGAAGGTTTTTCTCGTATGAAATACTAACATTATTGGAGGTTGATTATGCGTAATTTTGCGTTTTGCTTTCTCGCAGCGTTCTTTCTCGTTGCCTGCGCCAGCTCGACGGGAACGAAATCTCCCCGCCGTTCCACCAATTTGATTACAGTGGAAGAGATCGCCGCTTCAACGGCGAGAGATGCGTATGAAGCTATTCAGTTGCTGCGCCCGGAATGGCTGATACCCCGTGGCATTGCCTCGCCCAATAATCCTCGCTCAACACTTCCCGCTGCTTACATCAATAACAGCCGGATCGGTGATCTCGAGAACTTGCGCAACGTTAACGTCATGAGCATTGCTGAGATTCGCTTCCTCAGCTCGCATGATGCGACGACTTTATTGGGCACCGGCCACGTGGGAGGGGCGATTATGGTTAAGACGAAATAGTCTCAAAATGGTGAAGCAATGCCCAGCTCTTCTTTTGGTGCAAAGATTTTTATTAAAAGTGAACGGTTTGTCATTACACTTTAGCCAAAATCTGAACCGAAAGCAGTTCACTTTTTAAATTGATTGGAAAATAAAGTCATGCTCATCTTCATCGCAATTGCTATAGCTTCTTTTCTGCTCGTCGCCGGCTCATTTTTGTTTGGCGGCCACGATGGCGATCATCATGGCGAGGTCGGCCATGACGATCACGGCTTGGATCACGGCCTTGCCGACTCCGAGCCGGCCATCAGCTTTTTTTCGCCTCGAGTGATCGGCACGTTGACCATGGGATTCGGCTCGGCCGGAGCTATTGCCCGCTATTACGGCGCGAACAATCTTGTCGCGTCGCTGTGGGGATTGGGAACCGGCATCGCGCTCGCCACGGTAATGTATCAAATGATGAAACTCATTTACAAGCAGCAAGCCTCTTCCTTGGTGGCCACAGAAACGGCGATTGGACAACGAGGTTTGGTCACGACGGCGATCGATGCCGATGCCGTGGGCGAAGTGAGCATGACGGTCGGCGGCCAATACCAAACGTATCTGGCCAAATCTTCAACCGGCCAAGCCATCGCCAAGGGCAGCACGATCAAAGTTATTGCCGTCATCGGCAGCCAGCTCGTGGTGGAAAAAGGTTGACGAGTTTGATGATATATTTTTTAAAGATCTTTCGTAACTATTCAGGTCCCCCAAAAGCTGTCATTCCGTAGGAATCTTTTTTATTTCAAGCACTGTGCTAGTGCAAAAAAGGATTCTTCCAGAATGACATGCGAGAGGGTGGCTGAATAGTTACGATCCTTCTATAGAAAATGAACAACGGATTGCGTAGATTTTTTAATTCGTGCAATTAATTGAATTGAGGAAAGGAGGAACGTCGTGGATATCTTTTCAAGCTGGCTCGGCGGTTTGGCCATCCCCTTCATGATTCTTCTGGTGGCGCTGGCGTTCATTCTCACGCTGCGCTTCATTGCCAGCCGCTATAAGAAAATTCCGCCGAACGCCGTCGGCATTTTTTACGGCAGAAAATACATCTATAAAGACGCAGTCACCGGCCATGTGCAAACGCAAGGGTTCAAGGTGATCGGCGGCGGCGGCCGCATTTTGCTGCCCTTTGTTGAATCATATCAGGAAATGTCGACCGCGGCATTTCAAACCGAAATCGATGAAAGGGGCATCCCCAACAAAGACAACGTCCAAATCAATGTGAAAGGCGTGGCCACTTGCAAGCTGTCGACGATTCCGGAAGATTTGATCAATGCGGTGAAATCCTTTCTCGGCAAAAAGGACGATGAGATCAAAGTCTTCGTGCAGAACATTCTCAAAGGCCATTTGCGCTCGATCATCGGCAAGCTGGACATCGCCAGTCTGCTGCGCGAGCGCGACGCTTTTAACAAACAGGTCGTCGCCGAATCTGCGGAAGAGCTGAAGCGCCTCGGTGTGCAAATTATCACATTGGTGATTCAAGAGGTCAATGACGAGTATGGCTATATCGACGCGCTCGGCAAGCGAGCTGTAGCCGAAGCGGTGCGCGATGCGAACATCAAAGTCGCGGAAGCCGATCGAGAAACGGCGATTCAAGTGACCACGGCGCAGCGCGAGGCCGCCACTGCAAGAGCGGGCAATGAAGCGTCGATTGCGCAGGCAGAAATGGAGCGCGACGTCAAAAAATCGGAGTTCAAAGCCCGCAGTGAGACGAAGAAAGCGGAAGCCGACAAGGCTTTGGAGATCGCCCTCGCGGACCAGGAAAAAACTTTGCGCGTGAAACAGGCCGAACGCGATGCGGCGGAAAAAGAGGCGCAGATTATCGTGCAAGAACGCGAAGCGCAACGCAAGCAGCGCGAGCTGGAAGCGACGATTGTCAGGCAGGCGGAAGCGGAACGACAGAAGCGCGTTATCGAAGCCGACGCCGCCAAGCAACAAACAATTCTGGAAGCCGAGGCGGCCAAGGCCCAAAAGATTCTCGAAGCCGAAGCGGAGATGCAGAAATTGATGCGCGAAGCGGAGGGCCGCAAGAATGCCGATACGATGATCGGCGAAGGCGAAGCCTCGAAGACGCGCGCGACGCTGATGGCGCTGGCCGAAGGTGAAGCGGCGAAGAAGAAGCAAGCGCTGCTCGCCGAAGCGGAAGGCACCCGGCAGCTCGCAGATGCGTTGGCCAAAATGAGCACCGATGCCAAATTGATTCTCATCTTGGATCGTCTCCCGCTTTTGATTGACAAAGGTGGCGAAGCGCTGTCCAAAGTGGCGGAATCCGCTTTTTCCAGCGTGGCGGCGCCGCTGGGCAGCATCGACAAGCTGGAAATCGTGGACGTCGGCGGCAACGGCAGGGCGCTCGAGCAGCTTGGCATGGTCGTGCCGACTGTGGTTTTCAAAACGCTGGCCGCAGCCAAAGCGCAAGGCATCGATCTTACCAGCTTGCTGAAATATTTTGGCGTGAACGTCGAAGAGGCGCTGCAGAAGCTCGGCGCGCCCGCGGCTGTCGACGGAAAACCCGAAGAGAAGAGGCGCTGAGGGCAAAGCGCATGGCGCCGAGGGCATGGCGTGCATGGAGGCTCGCCGTATCGATCGGTGCGCTTTACTCATTCAGCAACTCAGGATGAATGTCATTCCGCCGGAATCTTTTTGCAAACCAAGACCATGAGCGATCGCGAAAAGGATTCTTGCAGAATGACATTTTTGTTTGGTTCGAGACATTTTTGCTCTGAGAGAATTCCATGGCTGACCAGTCTACAAAAATCTACGATCTCATCGACGCTGTCCCCGAAGCCATCGTCGTGCATTGCAGCGATCCGCGTTTTCAGCGGGCGTTTGCCGGGTTCATCAAAAACGAGCTGCAGTTGGAGGAGGGAAAATACATTCCACTCGTCGTCTCCGGCGGTGTGGGGTCGCTCTCGGAGCCGTTCATGCTGCCGAAAGAGTTTCGGTTTATGAAGGAGCGGCTCCGGATGTTTCTCGAGCGGTTCGATTCGGTCAAGCTCATCGTTCTCATCAACCACGAAGACTGCCGGCATTACGACTGGCTGCGGAATTTCATTGGGAAGCTGTTCTTGCAGCGTTTTCATAATATGGCCGAACGGCAGCAAGCCGATCTGAAAAAAGTGGCCAAAGCCATCCTCGAGCTGGCCGCGATGCGAATTGAGACGAAGCTCTATTACGCCAAATTTGCGAACCCGAGCCGCAGCAAGGTGGTGTTTGAAGAGGTGAAATGAGCCGGATTTTCCAAGAGCCTAAAAATGAATTGAAATTCGCCAAAACCTTTTTTATATTGTAAAGAATAATCGCGAGGATAAAATGCAGCAGCAAAACATCTCCCCGCCGCCAAGGCCGCCGCAGCGTTATTGGGATGATAGCGAGTGGGGAGTACAAAACATTCAGATGCTCACGGAAAAGTATCCCAACGAATGGGTGGCGATCTTTGAGAAACGGGTGGCAGCACATCATGCTGATTTAGGTCAGGTGTTGGCCGCAACGCAATTGCACGGCCTTAATAACCCAGTGATTAAATTTATCGAGAGGGGAATTCGTGTCTACAAATATTGCGCTGACGTTTCAAACCAACTATGACCTGGCGCTGCTTTCCGCCGGTTTGAAGGTGCGCCTTGTCCGTCTTTTGGTCAATGTTTGTTTCAAAACCACGAGCGGCTGGACCGCGCCTTATGAAGCCATTGTCGATACCGGCAACCCGATAACCGTGATTCCCCAGAAAATCCGTCAGCAAATCTCCTCACAGATTCTTTATCCGAATAAAGTTGACCTGCTCGAGATCGGACAAGGCAGTGTACGCGGCCAGCTTGCAAGCGTGGTTATAAGTTTTCAAGATCCGCAAACCACTTCACCACTGTTGCAGGCAAAAGCTTATCTTCTGGACGATGACTCGGCGCCGCTCAGTATCGGCTTTGAGGATGGCTTAACTGAATTGCGATTAGTTTCGGACTATCCGCAACAACAAGCCTATTTTGAAATTCCATAATTTTTTCATGGAAAAAATTGACGTCTGCATCATTGGTTTCGGGCCTGCGGGCATTGCCACGGCCGCGGCGCTGATCAAATTGTATCCGGCTTTGCACGATCACCTGGTTGTTTTGGAGAAAGCGACACATCCGCGCCACAAATTGTGCGGCGGCGGACTGACGCCGTGGGCGGATGTGCTCTTGCGCGAGCTTGATCTTGCCGCGCCGGTGCCGGATCTGCCG
>JBOHQZ010000240.1:0-8446 GCA_050732275.1 bacterium | reverse complement strand
GTGGTGTATCTGGAGGCGGCAATGCCATGAAGATCGACGCGGAGGAATTTCCGTTTCCGTATTATCTTGTGCAAGTGCAAAATAAAATTGAGCAGCAATGGCATGCACCCAGCAGACAAGAGCAGCACGCGACAACAGTATATTTCAGAATTTCCCGCAGCGGCGAGGTCGAAGACGTCAAAGTCGAACAATCGAGCGGTAATGCACTTTTTGATCAAGCGGCGATGCGCGCCGTGTATTACGCCAGCCCTCTGCCACCCTTGCCCGCCGACTCCGGGCTGCAAAGTCTCGGCGTTCATTTCGATTTCGTGGCATATTAAGAATTTATTGAACTTTGCGAAAGAAGAACTGTCATTCCGGAGGAATCTTTTTTGTTCTCAGCAATTATCATAAATTTCCAAAGGATAAAGGCCACCAACGGGTTTTTAAAAAACTATTTTGATCTAGCCTCGTTTATCCGTTGGCAGCTTTCATCCGTTGGTTTGTTTCTATCCGTTGGGGTGTTTTTATTGCTTGCATTCAATAACGAAGTGAGCGCGCAAACCGAAGTCCGCCTGCGGGCCGAGACCAACACTTTCGTTCGCTTGCCGGTTGAATTGAGGCCTTGCGAGCTGAAAGATCAGGCGACGCAAGAGCTTGGCCGGCGCGTGGTCGATATTTTGGACAACGATCTGTGGGCGTCGAGCGTGGTCGCCGCTTATCAAACCGAGGAAAGCCGCACCAATTCCGACGCGCTCAGGCTGGAGTTCGCTTTAAATCGCCCGACCGGCCCTATTCGTTTGGCGGTGCAAACCAAAGTGTCGTTGTTGCAAAAGAAAATCACCATTGACGGCCAGTTGTTGGATAGCACGACCGGCAGAACGTTGGAGCAAAAGACTTATCGCGGCTGCGAGGAGAATTTGCGGCTGCTGGTTCATGCATTGGCGGATGACATCGTGACCAACCTGACCGGCGAAAAAGGGATGGCGAAAAGCCGCATCGCGTTTACCAGCGGTGTCTCTCATGTCAAAGAAATCTTTGTGATGGATTACGACGGCGCCAGCCAGCGGCAGATCACCAATTTGCAAACGCTCAATTTAACGCCGGCGTGGTCGCCCGACGGCCGTGAAATCGTTTTCACTTCTTACAAGCGCGGCAATCCCGATCTCGTGGCCATTGATTTGATTCCCGGCCGCATCGGTTATTTGTTCAAAGACAATGGCCTCCATTCGGCGCCGGCGTGGTCGCCCGATGATAAAAAAATCGCTTTTGTTTCGACCAAAGACGGCAATGCCGAAATTTATCTGATGGATGCCAGCACCAAAGCGGTGCGGCGTTTGACCCAGCATCCGGCGATCGATGCTTCGCCAAGCTGGTCCCCCACCGGCCGGGAGATTGCCTTCACCTCCGACCGGCTCGGCAATCCGCAAATTTTTATTATGGATGCCGAGGGCGCCAATTTGCGGCGATTGCCAGCCGAGGGCAATTACAACGACTCTCCGGCTTGGTCGCCGCGTGGTGACAAAATCGCGTATGTCTCGCGCATGCCGGGCGGATTCGATATTTTCATCTTTGACGTTACAACCGCAACGGTGACGCAGCTCACCAACACTGCCGGCAGCAATGAAGATCCCTGTTGGTCACCGGACGGATACCGGCTGGCCTTCAGCTCAACGCGCGACGGCCGCAGTGATATTTATTCGATGTTGTGGGATGGAACCGACGTGCGGCGACTGACCTATAAAGGAGTATGCACCAGCCCGGCGTGGTCGGCCAGCTCCCGGCCGACAGAGGAATTTTTGTGCAAAGAATAATAGTTGGTAGTTGTGCCCTACGGGCGTAGCCTTCAGGCAATAAGTTTTTGGATATAGAAAATGCTCCAATCTAGTAAGCCTTTTGATAATTCCGAGCTTCTAACGCTTAATGGAGTTTGACGATCAAAATCGGTAATGTGCAAATTAGAACTCATCCCCTAAATCCCCTTCTCTTAAAAAGAGAAGGGGACTTTCAAAGCTTCAAACCTGCTTTACCCCTTCTCTTCCCAAGAGAATGGGGTAGGGGGATGAGTTCAGGCTGAAGAACATTACCGAACTTGAAAGTCAAAACTCATAAGGCGTTACTACGAACCAAGGCAACCATCTCAACTCAAGGAGGTCAACATGTTTCGCGTTTCAATGATGCATTACAACTCTACTTATGTATGCGTACACAAAAAAGCTTTGTCTTTCATTCTGCTGTTTTCGTTTCTTATTTGGGCCGGCTGTGGAGGGTCAAAAGTGCAAACGCTTCCGGTTCAGGAACCCGAACAAACGGAGGTTAGAGAACCCGAGCCAGTGGCGCCTCCGGAACCCCAGCCAGAGACCAGGGCTGTCGTTGAAGAAAGTCCGGCGGTGCCCTTCGTTTTGCAAAACGTTTACTTTGATTTCGACAAGTATGATTTGACTTCGGAGGCTTTGCAAACGCTTGCCGATAACGCCCGCGTGCTGAAAGCGTATCCGGACGCGCGCATCGTGATCGAGGGCCATTGCGACGAGCGTGGCACGGTGGAATACAATCTCGCCCTCGGCGACAAACGCGCCAAAGCGGCAAAAGATTATCTCGTTTCCCTTGGCGTCGGCGCCTCGCAAGTTTCCATCGTCAGTTACGGCAAAGAGCAGCCGGTTGACCCGAGCCATACCGAAGAGGCTTGGGCGAGAAATCGCCGGGCGGAGTTTGAGAGAAAGTGACGCATTGTTGGTTGCTGGCCGAGAAATCTGGAGACCAGGCTATGCAGCAGTCAATAGAATTGAACGACGAGCAAAAGCTTATTTCGTTGCGGTTCCCTCTGCGGGCGTAGTCTTTTTGTTGCGACTTTAAATTTAGGCATGATGCAAATGAAAAGCACATTGAAAGCATTTTTGTTACTGGCGCTGTTGTTGCTCTCCGCTTGCGCAACGCGAAAAGAAATTACCAACTTCAAAAACGATACGTTCTACATTCGCGCGCAGGTGGATTCCCTGCGCGCAGAGCAACGCCGATTGCGTACCGCCCTCGCCAAGCTTGCGACTTTGACCGAGCAGAACGCCGAGGCCAATAGCCGGCTGCGCGCAGACCTCAAGCTGCAGATCGATCAGCTTACCGGGCAAAACCAACTGCTCAGCGACCGTCTGGAGGAGACTGGCCGCCGCATTTCCAATCTGCCGTCCAAAATGATGTTAGCCACGCCCGTAATGACGCCGGTAGACACAGCCAAAAAACCAAGCGCCATCGACACCTCTGCGGTGCGCCTCCGCCAGCTCGAAGAGGCGCAACGGCTTTATGATTCGGCATATCAGGATTTCGTCAAAGGGCAGTATGCGCTCGCCTTACAAGGCTTCGCGCAATATTTGCAGATGCAGCCGGCAAGCTCCCTTGCCGACAACGCGCAATATTGGATCGGCGAGTGCTATTACTCGCAAAAAAAATACGCCGAAGCGATTCAGGCATTTCAAGCCGTCATCACCAAATACCCTGGAGGGGAAAAAAGTGCCTCCGCGATGTTGAAGCTCGCCTACGCGCAAATCACCGCCGGCCAAACCACTTCCGGCAAAACCAACCTCGAAGCGCTCATCAAACGCTTTCCGGAATCAAACGAAGCCAAACTCGCCCACACACGCCTGCAAGAATTGAAACGCTAAGGCAAAGCGTTTATGTTCAAACGTTCAAAAACGCCGGCCAGCTTCCCGGCTATCAAACGATGATAACGCGCATTGGGGTGCCCATCTCCCGGAATGGTCAGACTCGCCTTGATGGCAGCGGGCGAAGAGCGTTGATCACGCTCGGCAAGATCATCGGGAGAGAGCATGATAACGCTCACCCAAGGGCTCGCATGGGTTAAATCGCGGAGACATTGCCCCAGCCTTTCGCTCGTTGCAGAGCCAAAGAGATTTGGAATAAAAAAGAGCGTCGGCACTTTTTGCGAGTCGGCGTAGGCAGTAATGCTTTGCCAATAGGGTATTTGCTTCTGCAAACGCTGCGACAATCCTTTTTCCGCCACCTCACCGGAAAAACGTGCCAGAGCGGTGTTCATCTCCGCTCTTTTTATTTTGTAAATAAAATTGATCTTGCCTTTGAGGTAGCCAACAAACCGCGGATAATAGGGCGATAACGTTTTCGCTTTCCTGCCGCTGACCGGATAGTTTTGTCTTTCAGGTTCATTAACTCCAGGCGGGCGCTCGAGTTGTTTTTCCGTTACCATGACGACGATGGCGTGAGGCCGATAAAGCGAACTATACGATTTGATAAACGTTGCGATTTGAAAAGTCGACCAGCCCGGAACGCCTGCGCCTAAAACATCCGCTGGATAGCCGGCTTGGCGCAGCAATGTTTGCAACTGAAAAGCCCACGTTTCATCGTCGTGTACCCCGGCGCCGAATGCTGAGGAGCTGCCAACGCCGAGAATGCGAAGACGGCCGATGGCGTTCAAATCCACTTCAGCGCCGCGCAACCCCTGAGCATTAATGGCAGCAGGAACAGACCGCCTGGTCATGACTCCCAACCAAACAAACCCAACTTGGTTAGCTCCAAAGCGCCGGCAAACCCACTCTGCTGCTTCAAGTCTAAGCGGCGGCGCGTGCGGCAGAACCCGAAAATCAAATTCGCCGATGAGCAGAAAGAGCAGCACACAAAAAACGCCGCGTCCTAACACGACACCCCATTCTCTCATTCGTTGTCGAATCATGAACTGAAGTCTCAAAAATTAGCATAGACAAACTCTGTTGAATGGATGGCGCCATATACAAAAACCAGGTATCCCAAAAGGGCGTACATGGCGAGCCGGAGCTGCAGTGGCCATTTCTCGTGTGGCGCGAGGCTGCCGCTCCTTCCTTGCAACCATTCCATCACAAATAACGGCCATGTATAGGTGAAAAAAGTCATTACCATTGTCAGGCTCTCGCCAGTTAAATGCCAGCCTTGCAAAAGCCCCGACATCACTTCTCTTAATTGTTGCAAACTTTCCGAGCGAGAAAACAGCCGGCCAAATGCCATAAGCTGAAACGTGATGGCAATTCTCGTGAAATTGCTGAAGACGCCGTCACTGATCCGGCGGCTCAACGGCATGAAAATCACGCGATCAAGCGCTAGGAGCACGCCGTGATATAAGCCCCAGAGCAAAAAATTCCACGAAGCCTCGTGCCATAGGCCGCACAACGACATGGTGATGATAAGATTGCGACAGGTTTTGAGCATTCCTCCGGCGCTGCCGCCAAGCGGTTTGTAAAGGTAATCCTGCAGCCAACTTGAAAGACTGATATGCCAGCGTTGCCAGAAATCCGTTGGACTTTTTGCCAGCAAAGGCAATTTGAAATTGATGGTGAGATCGAAGCCAAAAAACTTGGCGAGGCCTCGTGCCAGATCCGAGTAACCGGAGAAATCCGCATATAATTGAATCGAGCAGGCATAAATTGTGAGCAGAATTTCGATACCGGTAAGGTCAGATGATGACGCGAAGGCGTTGTCAATCATAGGCGCGAGATTGTCGGCAATGAAAACTTTTTTAACTAAACCCCAGAGCACCAGCCATAAGCCCTTGCGCTGGCGCTCGGCGGTGATTTCTCGAATGCCTTGGATTTGCGGCAGAAGCTTGCGGCCGCGTTCAATGGGTCCGGCAATGAGTGGCGGAAAAAAGGCCACGAACAAAGCAAAATCGAGGAAACGTCGCACCGGTGGCGTTCCGCCACGATAAACGTCGATCACATAGGCCAAGGTTTGAAATGTGTAAAAAGAAATACCAAGGGGTATAATGATCTCCAGTGTCGCCCAATCTGGCCCTAACCCCATTCGCTGAAGCAGCTTCGCAAAATTATCAGAAAAAAAGTTGAAATATTTGAAAAAGAACAAAAGAGAGACATCGAAAAGTACAATGAGGAGCAAATAGAATTTTTTGCGTGGTGGTTCGGCGTCTGCGATTTTTAGTCCGGCGACATAATTACTGACTGTGGAGAGCAAGATAATCGCGAGAAAGCGCCAATCCCACACCACGTAAAAAATATAACTGGCAGCGAGAAGAACCAGATTTCTTAAATGTCGAGGCGCAGCGCGATGGATGAGGTAAACCATCGCAAAGAACGCAAAAAACTCAAAAGAGGTAAAAAGCATGTTTGTCTTTTCTTATACTCAACCTTTGGCTGACCATACAAAGTACTGACAAACTGCAAGCTTTGCAGCCGCAAGATTCCGATAGTCTCCGAAACTTTCTCACCACCAAAAGGGGCTTGCTCGCTTTGGGTGAAAGTATTTTTTGCGCAATAATCATTCCCACATTTTTTCTGCATTTTCAGCCGTCTGCCGGTATCTTTTGCGATGAATTAGGGATTGATTGACAAGATGACCGGGACGTCGTGTGGCCGGCTACGCCTGTAGGAATGAATTACTGTTACAATCAGGTAATAAAGTCCTCTCGCCACCCCGTTTTTTCTCGCCCCGGCGCTCGAACTTCCTGTTGCGGCTACGCTCATAGGGTGTCGTCCGCTTTGCAGGAAAAGTGCCCCGATTCTCCGTTAAAACGAGACAACACCTAAACGACATGGAAGTTGTTTTACCATTTTGGAGGCTGCATTTATGGAACGTTTGATTTACTCGCCTTTGCCCCTCCGCCAGCGGAGCGGTTTGGTGAAGGGAATTTTCGGTCGACTTTTAACTTTTGCATTGTTTCTCGGCATTTGCGGGCAAACCACCCAAGCCTGGAGCCAGATCAATGCCGGTCGTGGGCCGTTGAACGTCCGTTCCGCGTGGACGCTCGAACCTGGTTACTTGACCCTTTCCACTTACACCCGTTTTTTCGGCAAAGTATCCAAGTTTGCCCAACCAGGCCAGCTTGGCACCAACGCCGTTACCGTTTGGAATGTGCAAGGCGGGCTCTCGCTGAATTACGGCATCAGCAAACATTTCGAGGCCTCTTTGCTGCCGATACTTTATCAGGACACCAACCGCGGCGGCAAAGGGTACAATTTCCTGGACGACATGTTTCTTTTTCTCAAAATCGGATCGTTCGGCAGCAAGGGCAATTCGTTGAGTTATGGCGTCAACCTCGGCGTGCGTTTTCCGACCGCCAAAGAACACAACGTGATCTTTGAGCCTTATGCCGCGGACAAAACCGGCTTCGGCATCAATACGCTGGCTTCTTATGCGCGCGATCCGCTTTATCCGGAAGACGCTTTCAGCATGCACTTCAACCTCGGCTATTGGAACCACAACGACGTCGGCGCCAAATTGACGCCGAGCTCCTTTCCGAATGACACCGTGCGAGTGCTGAACATGACCCAGGAGCTGAGCTATGGCGCAGCACTGCTCTTCCCGTTTGAAAAATTCGATTTTCGCTTTGAAGTACACGGCTGGACTTTTCTGCAGGCGCCGCCGGTAACGGCTTACAGCCGCGAGAGCGTCGCGTATGTCAGCCCGGGCGTATCGTACAAGCCGTATCGTTGGATGACCATGCAACTGAACGCTGACATTCGCGTGGTCAACGCGACCGACAAAACGAATTATCCCAGCGTCAGCAAGTTCGCGAACCTGCCCAATTACGCCAATTGGCGCATCACGCTCGGCACCAAGATCACGATTCTGCCCACTTCGCTTTATGCCATCAGCGAGCGTGATATTTTGATGAAGAAGGCAGAGAGCCGCCGCGAGTTGTTCGAGCAGATCATCAAAGAGCAGCGCGAGACCGAATCTGCAGAGGAAGAATTGGAAAGAATCAAAGACGAGCGCCGCAAAGCCGAGCGCGAGCTCGAGCGCCTGCGCCGCATTCTCGAGGGTGAAGCCGAGCGCCAAAAAGCCGAACAGGGCAACGGCAATTCCGAACCGCCGAGATAGTTTTTATCTCAGCTTTTCATATATATAAATCGTTTCAAAACCCGCAAACCGCTTGCACAAGCATGAGGGGTGCGGGTTTTTTTATTAAAATGGCAGCCCATCATCTACATTAGTTTCATCTTCTCTTGCGGCTTTACTGATCTTTTTCGTTTTATCATTTTTTTCCCGTTCCATCTCTTCCATAATCGCGCTCTTTATTTTACACCATACGCCCTTCGCTTCTTGCTTCAATCAATTCATCGCAATAACCGACCGCCGCTTGCGCCAGAATCTGCGACAAATCTATCAGTGACTGCAGATCGACCCACTCTTCATCCGCGTGCGCGCCGGCGCCGATTGGGCCCATCACCACGGTTTCTACGCCGGCGTTGGCGAGCAGCGCGGAGTCCATCCAAAAAGTTTGGCCAATGTGTTGGGGAGGCGTTCCCCGCACATTGGTCGCTGCTCGCTCGACAGCTCGCACGATTTCCGCATCGGCGGCCACTTCGAAAGGATCGCGCGTGCAAAAGGGGCTCACCGTAGCTTTGAACGTCGGATCAGCCGCAGACAAACGGCCGATGATGGTTTTGATTTCGCCCACAACTTGCGCCTCGGTCTCGCCAGGGATCGTGCGCCGCTCGATCTTCAGCTTGCA
>JBOHQZ010000239.1:0-8459 GCA_050732275.1 bacterium | reverse complement strand
GACGTACCGGAAAGCGCGTCAATGGTCGCGCCGCCGGGCCATTTATGACTTGTCCGCGCAAATCGTAACGCGAGCCGTGACACGGGCAATCGAAACCATCTCGCGCTTTGCGCACGCGGCAGCCGAGGTGCGTGCAAATCGGCGAGAGCGCGATGTATTCGTTTTCGCCGAGATGCAGAACGATGATATTCAACTCGCCTTGCTCTGCAGATGAAAGCGCGACCGCTCCACCCGGCATGGCCAATTCCGGGACCTCGGCAAGCGCGAGCTTTAAATAATCTTCTTCTTCACGCACTCTCACCAACGGCAACCCACCCGAAGCGCATTCTGCCAAAACCAAACCGACTGTTCCCAAAGCGCTCAACTTCCAGAGGTTTTCAAGAAAATTCCTTCGTGAAATCATCGCGGTCTCCATCGCCATCATTCTCAATTGACAATTGTTAATTGTCAATTGAGAACTGTCAACTGACTATAAAGAATTGAGAAAAGCCAAAAGCGCCCGGCGTTGCTCCGGCGCGAGCGCGGCGAAATTTTCACGGCTCTTTTGCGCCTCGCCGCCGTGCAGCATGATTGCCGTAGTCAAATCGGAAGTGCGCGCATCGTGCAGATAATACGGCACGCCGCCGAGCGCGTCCGGCGTTCTGCCAAGTCCCCACAAAGGTTTTGTTTTCCATTCCGGACCGGCGGCATCGCCGTCAATAAATTCATCCGCCAGCGCCGGCCCCATATCGTGCAGCAGCAAATCCGAGTAGAGCGCGACCTCTCTGAACGCCAACGCCTTGAACGGACTGGGGCCGGTGTTGAATTTGGGCACATGGCAAGTGGCGCAACCGCTTTGCGAAAATATCGTTTCGCCTTGCTGCACCTCGGCGGTGATCTCGCCGCGGTTCGGCGGCGCCAGCATGCGAATATAAAAGACCACATCCTGCACGGTTGCTGCCGGCAATTCCGGATCGGCCACCAGATCGCCCGGCGTCGAAGTATTGCTGCGAAAATTTTCCACTGGAATAAAATCCGTGGTAATGCCGATGTCTTGGTGATACGCGCGCGCCACTTGTTGCAGCAGGGAGGAGGTGTTCGCCTTCAATCCGAAACGGCCAAGCTGTGGGCCGGCACCACCACCGACAACATTTGCTGGCACCCAATCTGGCGCTTCAACCCAATGCGCGCGCCCGGAAACGCCATCACCATTCTTCGCATCGTCGGGATCTTCATTCGCCAGAATGGCGGCAACCGGAATGTATTCCATCAACCCGACCCCAAAAACCGGCGGCGCGGCGCGAACCGAAACTGCATTGGCTTCCGGCGGCAATGTTTCCGCCGGCACGCCGGGCAGGCTGCGATTTTGCAACTGCGGCCCGCCAAGCTCGGCGAGCAAATCAAAACCGCTGGCTTGCGTACGGCCAAACAATTTGAACACGGCGCTGGGATGGGCGCGCCCATCGCCGGGATGGCAACTGCCGCATGCAGTGTTGTTGAAAATCGGACCAAGCCCGCTCTCGCCTGTAAACTCTTCCTCGAACGCCGCATCACCGCGCGCAAACGCCGCAAGCTCGGCCGGCGTCAGCTCGTCGAACGGCTCCTCCAAAGTCGTGTGCGGCTCCGTCGCTTCGGTGAGCAAAGTATCGCAACCAATGAAGGAAAAAATCGGCAGCGCTAAAATAAGAGCAACGAATAGCGTTGAGAAAAATTCTCGAACAATGTTTCTATGATTCATTTTTATCTCCGCATCAGGGTGTGAAGTTGGCTTCAATATTATAGAGCGCGGTGATGTGAAAAGCAAGCACAAATTGTCAAGAACTATTATCGCGACATGAACGTTACGGCAAACTGTTGGGTCCAGCCAAGATCGGTGTGCGAGAAGGCGGCGAACTGTAAGTTGATCTTCAACAGCCGCAACGCCAGACCGAATGTCAGGCGATCGGGATTCGTGCCGATGCCGGTGCGCAACAAAAGAGGCGCGAGGGGATTTGCTTCGATGCCGAGGCGCCACTCTTCCGGGAAATTGTTTTGTTTGTACACCTCCGTTTGCAATGTCAACGTCGCCGTCGGTGCATAGGCAAAACCGAGGCAGGCGCTGCGCGGCAGTTTTTCTTGCTGTTGGCCGATTGTGGCATTGAGGAAATTGCTGATTGCCGAACCCAGCGTAAGCAACTCGCTCAAACGCAATTGTGTTCCCAAATTGAGCAACATCGCGCTATCATCGCCATAGCCGGCGATGCGCAGATGGCGAAGCATTGCGCCAAGGCCGAGCGCTAGCCTTCGCTTCGGCAAAACGTTGCGGCTGATGGCGAGGTGATACCAGCGGTCGCGATAAAGCGCATTGCCAAAATCCACCACTGCCGCACCGAGCGCAAGTGACGCCAAACTCGCGCTAGTACTGAAGCTGCTCAGTCGCAATTCTTTAATCCCGAAAGGATGCGAATAAAACGCGGTGAAGCTGAGTCCGGGAATGCCGGCCAAAAGCGCCGGATTGGCGAACAAGGCTTCCGCGTCGCGACCCTTGGCCACACTCGCGGCGCTCAACGCCTGCGCCCGCACGCCGAGTGGAAACTCCTGTGCCAGCGCGATAGTATCATTAATAACGAGCGCCAGAAACATAATTTGCTTGACTTTCATATTTACCCCTGGCTATATTGATAGAGTTTTATAGACAAAATGATTGAACATTCCTAAACCAATAGTTTTTAATCATGATCATTTTGCCTTTGTTGCTTTTGAATTGATCAGAATCACTGTGGAGATTTTTCTATGCGTCGACTTGAATGGATTCGCTTTGTGCCATTCACTAGCATCCTCTTTTTGAGCCTCCATCTCGTTGGAACGCAGCCGGCCGAAGGTGTACCGCGGGACAAAAGGCTGCGGGCCAAAGTCACGGTGATTCTCGAAAAGCTGCCGGTCGACAAAAAGGCGAAAATGGCCAACTTTCACGAAAAAGTTGACAATTATATCAACAGCCGCGACTGGGTCGAAGAAGATTATGTCAATCCCCTCGAGATCGGGGTGCAGATTTTTTTAGAAGACAGCCCTTCCACCGTCGAGGATCGCTATCGCTGCAACATTCTCGTGAGTGGCCCGGATATCCAATATTATGACAAGCGCAGCCGCTTTCCTTTTCAGGAAAACGAAGAATTGAAACCCGGCGCCGAGTTTATGCCGATTCTCGGGCTGATCGACTTTTACATCAATCTCGTCATCGGCAACGAGCTGGACAAATATGGCTTGCTCGAGGGCACGCGTTATTTCGAGAAGGCGCGCGGCATTTTGCAACAGGGAAAATTCGCCCGGCCGCCTTTTTTCGAAGGCTGGGACTGGCGCGACGAGACGATGCGCGCGATTTTTTCCGAGAATTACAAAAAGTTTCGCGAAATGAAGGACTATTATTTTTACGGCCTGTCACTGAACGATGATGAGATCACCCAGAAGCGCGAATACGTGAAACAGGCCATTGATAAGCTCGCAGAAGTGCTCAAAGAGAACCGGGATAATTTAGGGGCGAAACAGTTTATCGACGCCCATTATCAAGAGATTATTGAGCTATTCAAAGATACCGGTGACGCCGGTGTCTTTAAGATTTTGATTCGTATTGATCCGGATCGTGAGAATATTTATCAAGAATATATTCAGTAGCAACGATCGATTAGTTTCCAAACAACCGCCACGCATTTCCAGCCAAAACCATTTCCATTTCTGCCGGCGAAAAGCCGGCTGTCGCCATCGTCCGTTTTTGTTCCTCCAGAATATCTTTTCGCCAGCCGCGGGGAAACACACCGGAATCCGTGCCAAATAAAATCCTTTCAATTCCAAAGATCGCGCGCGTTTTTTGCAAGACCTCGACGAGCGACAACGGATACGGTTGTGTCGCCATCCAGTTGTTGGAGCTCGAGGTATCGACATAAACGTTTTCACATTGCATGCCGAGCATGAGCGTTTCGCGGAAAAAGCCGCAGCCGAAATGCGGGATGATGAACTTGATCTGCGGATAGCGATTGGCCACGCTTTGCAAATCGAGCGGATTCGCAAAGCGGCTGTCATAAACGCGCGGCAAGCCGAGTACATCGCGCAATTTCACCTGCAAAATGCCGAAATGCGTCAGCACGTACATGCGGCATTGGGCGACAGCCTCGAAAAAGGGCAGAAGAGAAGCATCGGAAACGTGAAAATGATGCAGCGCCGGAAAGAGCATGACGCCGCGATAGCCGTACTCGTGTGCCAGCTTATGGACGCGATGCACCGCGCCTTCCATAGTCGGATTGACCATGCAAAAGCCGATGAGCCGATTGCCGCTGTGTTGTGTCGCTTCAGCGACGGCGGCCGCTTCCTCCGGCAAGCTGGCAAACGTGACAGCGCGCTCAACGCCATGCCGATCCAGCTCCGCCAACCAACGTTTGAGGTGCGCATGGATGTCATTCGGCGGTATTTCGATCTTGGCGCGCTGCGCCAAATCGCCGAGCACCTGCTCTGCCTCGGCAGCCGGATTTTTCTGCCGCGCCATTGCGGCAAAAAAGTCGCGCGAGAAGAAATGGAGATGGCAATCAAAGATGGACATAAGAGCAACCCATTCTGGTTTCTCACCAAGATAAGCCTTTTGGCAAAAAATGCAAGAGATTTTTAGGATTTGATCAACATTGTGCTTGACTCTGTTGCACATTCTCTTTAAATTCTTCATAGTCCTCAACACGTTGAAAAGCTGCGTGAAGCCATTGCATCGAACGGCTGGTCTGACAAAATCCAACTTTTCCGGCGCAAATCTGGAAGGCGCGATCTTAAGCAACGCCAAACTCGAGAATATGGCACTCACTGGCGCTCGTCTTTTTAGAGTTGACCTGCGAGGAGCAAAGGGACTGGACAGTATTTCGGCAGAATGGATCGATGTTGGCGAAAAAGGCGAACCTGTAATATTGACAGGTGATGAAATACGAGAATGGCTGGTCAGCACCAGTAAGGACAATCGGAAAAGGAGCCATACCTACTCAAATGTCAAAATGCAAGCGGCATAAGCGTGTGCCGAAAAACCCGCGCAAGCACAATTTCTCGGCCAGGGATTCCTTCTGAATGGCAGTTTTCTCCTTCATAACTGAAGCATTTTCGCCCCAACCAAATTCTTCTGGACATCGGCGACAAATTTTATTATCTTAGCTTCCATATAAAATACAAGTGGCGGATAAAATCCTTTTGCGGAGGAGCAGGGAAATGAAAACTTCGACCACGGTTATTTTTATGGCGCTGATGATCAGCCATCTCGGCTGTCAACAACAAGTTGCTGATGTGGTATTGAACAATGGCGTGATTCATACTGTTGATGAAAAGCAACCCTCGGCGCGGGCGCTCGCCATTGTTGGCGACCGTCTCGCTTTCGTGGGATCGAACCATGCGGCCCAGGCATGGATTGGCGACAAGACACAAGTGATCGATCTCGGCGGTAAAACCGTGGTGCCGGGATTCATCGACAGCCATTATCATTTTCAAGGCGTCGGGCAGCGCGCGTATAATTTGAATTTGGACGGCTGCACCTCGCTCGACGATTTTCTCTCGCGGCTCAAGAATTGGGCGGCGAACGTGCCCGCGGGAGAATGGATTCGCGGGCGCGGCTGGATGGAGGAAGACTGGCCGGTAAAACAGTTCCCAACGCGCGCGGAGCTGGATCGCGTCGTACCGAATCTGCCGGTTTATCTCAACCGCGCCGACGGCCATATGGCCGTGGTCAATTCCAAAGCGCTGGAAATCGCCGGCATCACTGCGAGCACGGCGAATCCGCCAGGCGGTGAAATTCTGAAAGACGCGCAGGGAAAGCCCAGCGGGTTGCTGGTGGATAAGGCCATGGGCCTGGTCACCAAACACATTCCCTCGAACTCGCCGGAGGTGCAAAAGAAGTTCGCGCTGAAAGCGAATGAAGTAGCGCTCGCGTATGGCTTGACCACCATCCACGACGCTGGCAGCGGTTGGGAAACCATCAATCTTTGGAAGCGCCTCTACGACGACGGCAAAATGCAAGTGCGCATTTATGAATTTGTGCGAGGTCCCGGCGCCGATGTTGACACGCTGTTGCAGAACGGCGCGCAGATCGGCTTGTTCGATCATCATCTCACCATTCGCGGCATCAAAATTTCCATTGATGGCGCGCTCGGCTCGCGCGGCGCCAAGCTGTTGGAAAACTACTCGGATGAAAACACCACCGGCTTGTTTCTCTGGCAGGATGATCAAGTTTATCCCACCATCAAAGCCGCCACGGAAAAAGGCATGCAAGTCGCGATTCACGCCATTGGCGATGCGGCCAACCGCAAAGTGCTTGATCTCTACGAACGCGCCTTCTACGAAGTGCCGGCAGCGCAGCGCAAAATTGCCGAGCCGCGGTTTCGGATCGAGCACGCGCAAATCGTCGATCCCGCCGATATTCCTCGTTTCAAACAACTTGGCGTGATCCCCTCGATGGAAGCGAGTCACGCCATTGGCGATTTACACTTTGCCGTCCGCCGCTTGGGTTTGAATCGCCTCAGCGGCGCGTATGCCTGGCGCACGTTCATTGATCAAGGCAACTATATTGCCGGCGGCTCGGATGCGCCGGTGGAAGAAGGCAATCCGCTGATCGAGTTTTATGCCTCCGTCGCCCGCCGCGACACCACCGGATTTTCCGCCGATGGCTGGCATCCGGAATTAGCCATGACCCGCGAAGAAGCGCTGAAGTCCTTGACGATCTGGGGCGCGATGGCCGCGTTTGAAGAAGATTTAAAAGGCTCGCTCACGACGGGTAAGCTCGCCGACCTCATCGTACTGGATCGCGACCTCATGACCGCGCCGGAGAACGAGCTGTTTCGGACGAAGGTGTTGATGACGATAGTGGGAGGGAAGGTGGTGTTTCAGGATGAAGAGATGAAACAATTGGCTGTGAAAAAAGATTAAAAAAAACGGGGTTCAAACATGATTTTCTCTGCACTCATTGTTTTATTAGGCGAAAGCCTGGCCGAGGTTATTGTTGAACTGGGCCTGAAAAAAGCTATTCGCAAAGTACTCCCGAAGAAAGGGAACAGTCCCCAAGACCAGCTTGTCAAGCAACTCAAGAAAGGGGATTTCGAGATCATCCAGCGGGCGTTAGTAGGAGCATGTGAAGACATTCTCAAGCAATACGCAACAGAGGAAGAGCGCAACCACATTGCCCAGTTGCTCGATGCTTTCGTTGACAGTAAGTCAAGTCCATCCCTGAAAGCGCTTAGCGCGCAGATCACTCACAAATACTTGTTGGGTAATCCGGATAGTGCATCAACTGTCGCCCTCACTAAAGAGATTCATCAAGCCATTGTACCGGCCAAAAACGCTGAGGGTGTAGGCTACGATGAGAACACTCAAGTCGAGCTGCTTCACCGTTTTTTCATTGCTTATCGAGAGAGATTGTTGCAAGAGCCTGCCCTCGCTTTTGCGCGCGAATATTTCCAACTCATCGAAACCAGAAAGCAGACAAATCTGCAAGAGGCCATGCTGGAGCGATTGGACACGATTGCAGACAACATGGTTCGACCATTCGAAGATGTTACCGCAGCTCGGCAGGAATATCGCGATTATCTTGTTAAAGAGTTCAAAGACCATGTGATTCGCGGCTTTGCACCGCAAGTGGGTGGCCGAGTGATTAGCTTACCGTTGGCCAAAATTTTTCTGCCATTGCAAGCGATTGAAGGCCGTCGGCGCTCGCTGAATACGCTGATGATGATCTCCGGCGACAGGCCGCTAGCGAGGTGATGGGTGAGCTGGACTGGCAGCGTCGCCGTGAAGAGATGGAAAAACGCTACGCTCAACTTAGCGCCCGCCAAGCCGCACAACGTTCGCTGAAGCTTGCCGACCTGATCAAAAGCTCGCGTTCGGTTTTGCTTGGCGACCCTGGCACCGGCAAAACCACTGTCACCCGCTACATTACTTATGCCCTTGCCAGCAATGATGTCACTTATACCGGTGCGAGTGCGCGTGGCTTGACTCCAGCGTTGATCCGCATCGCCAACTATGCCAAAGCTTACGAACGTGACAGTACTTTGCACCTGATCGAATATGTCGAAAAGGAGTTGATGCCACGACCGGAATTCGGACGGTATTTACGCCACGAGATTGAGTCCGGCGAATGCTTGATTATTTTAGATGGCTTGGACGAAGTGACCAATCCCGGCTTGCGCATTCAAGTCACGGATCGCATTCAAGAGATGGTGGCCGGCTTTAGCGCCAACCGATATATGGTCACCAGCCGCATTGTGGGTTACGATGTATCGCCACTCACGCGCGAATTTAAACACGCCACTCTCAAGGAATTGACCGCAGAAGATCGTGAACGCTTTGTCAGGTTGTGGTATGACGCCATCAAATCTGAGATCAGCGAAAGTACCCGCGCAGAGGGCGCAGAAGACTTGATCGAAGCGTTGCTAACAAAACCTCAGATTGCACGAATGGGAGCCAATCCGTTGCTGTTGACGATCATGGTC
>JBOHQZ010000238.1:0-8465 GCA_050732275.1 bacterium | reverse complement strand
GTGCGAGTCGCAGATCGGCTTGAAAGCGACGATGGGAAAACGGCTGGCGCGCAGCAACTTCGCGACGGTAGCGTTGTCTTTCAGCAGCGTCCGATTGAAGGCGCGCGAGTTGCCTTCTTTATAGGTCATAATTTGCGAGGCGAGGTCGAGGACATCCATCGGCAGCCGGGTGCCGGAACGTTGGGAGCCGAAAACAAATACGGCGCGCGCGGACCCACTGGCGCCGTTGCTGGCGCCTTGCAGCAATTTCGCCGAAGTTTTGATAATGCGTCGCGTCTTGCGTTGAATTCGCACCTTGAGTGGTTTGGGCATCGTTCTTTCCTTTTCAATTCAGCAAACAAATAACATGATTCGTACTGTCTTAGCCTACCTCGCCTCCGGAAAAAGCGTAGACTGGATACTCACGCAGTGGCCACAATTACCGCGCGAAGCGGTTGAAGAGGCCATGCGCTTGGCAGCGAATACCTTGCTCAAGCGCTACGATGGGTTCGAGATTGCATGAGCCAAATCATCCTTGACAAAATCAAATTCCTTTTCTTCTTCGTCGAGTTCTTCGCTTAAAAACTTTTAAGACAAAAGCCGAGCGAATGGGTAAAGTCGCTCGTATCACTTTTACCCACGTTAGTTATTGGCACCTGGGAGATGAAAAGCCTCATACCCTGGTGTTGCCGTCATAGCACAATTAACAATCAGCTAATATCTTCTTTTGCAATTCCAAAACGTTGCTTCAATGCAGCAATTTTCTTTTTCGCTTTTCCAACCACGCTCTTCGCATCGCCGGACAATTCCTCATATAAGTCAACCACACGCTTGGGGCGCCAAACGAGTAGCACGCCGGCATAAACCGCCATGCCAACTGCCGTCGAGATAATCAACATCGGCAAGGAGTGTTCGCCGATGTAACTGCCCAAACCGAGATTGACTCCCCACATCGCCAACGCCATGACGCCGCTGCTCACGATCGCCGGCCACTGCGGCGCGAAATATTCCCGCCAGCCGATCAAGCTCACGCGGCGCAACAACTGGATCATCAGCACCATGACGATGACCGACGAAATCGCCACTGCGGTAGAAACGCCGTTGATGCCCCAGCGGACGCCGAAATAAACCGCGGTGGCGAGAATGACGAATTCGATGGCGCGCCGTGAGGCCGTATAGCGAACGAAACCGCTGGTGGTGACGACGGAATTTAGAAAAGGATCGAGCGCCCGCAGCACGCCGGCGAAGCTCATGATTTGCAAACAGGTGATGGTGGGCGCCCATTTTTCGCCCATCACCACGTACACAAAAGCTGGCGCCGCCATGAGCATGCCGATCTGGATCGGATACGCGACCAACGCCACCGAAAGCACCAACTTCTCAAAGCCGGTTTTGATCTTTTCGGGCTGGTCTTGCACTTTGGCAAAAGCCGGAAAGACGACGGCATTGAGCGCGCGGCTCACGCGCTTGCGCGGCAGTTTCATGATCTCGAAGGCCTTGGCATAAAATCCCAGTTGCTGGGAATCGAGCGCGCGGCCGATGATGAAATAATCCACATTGTCCGAGAGATAGCGAAACAGATTGCGGATAAAAACCCAGGTGCCGTAACCAAACAGCTCCTTGCGCGCTTCGCGATCGTATTGCAGGCGCGGTCGCCAACCCGTAATCTGCGCGGCGCGAATCGCCGAGAGAATCTCGCCGCAAAATTCGCCCAACACCAAACTCCACACGCCGAACCCCAGCGACGCGAACGTAATCGCGCCAATCATCTGCATGGTGCGGTCAATCGCCATCACCTGCGAATAGCCCTTGAAATCCATATTGCGCTGCAGCATGGTCACCGGCGAGGTGGAAAAACACTCGACCACCATGTAAAAGGCAAAAACCGGAAACACCACGCCGATCTTTGGCTCGTGGAAAAAATCGGTGAGCCACGGCGTGGCCGCGAGCGCGATCAGCCACAAACCGACCTTGAAGCTCAGGTCAAGAACGAACAAAGTGTTTACGTGTTCGGGGCCAACCGGCTTGTTGCGCTGGATAAGCCCCATATTGAAACCGAACTCGCCGAACTTCGTCGCGAAACCGATGAGCAGCCAGCACAGTTGCATGACGCCAAAATCACTTGGCTCCAGCAGGCGCACCAAAAGCAGTCCACCGAGGAATTGCGTGAAGGTGTTGCCGAGCCGCACGATCACATTATAAAAAACCCCCTCTTTGGCCAGCTCCGAAACGCTTTTGCCTTTCTCCGGCTTACCATTCGCCGGCACAACGGCCTCCATGGCTTCGTCTAATTCAGGTGAGGCTTCAACCTTTGGTTTCGGCATATTTTTCAATTTGATCGAGTATGCGATTGAGATAGTTTTGCTGAAAATCCGCCAACGTCTTTTCCACGCTCACGCCGGTGTCGAGAATTTTCAAATCGTATTCTCCGGCAAAATCCGCGTAAGCCGCGCGGATGGCGGCAAGATTCTCTTTTGAAAATTGCGGCTTGCGCCGGTGAATCACCTCCGGCGGCGCGTCGAGCAGCAACGTCAAATGCGGTTGTGGAAAGCGGCGGCAGAGCCAATGCCGAACGCGCCAATGATAATCCATCGGGCGGCTCTTATAGCCGACGAGCAAATCGTAAATGTAGCGGTCGGCAAGAACGATCCGGCCTTGCCGCAGCCTGGGCAGCACCAGCTTGAAATAACGGTACCACAATTCAATGGCGACCGCGAGATAATAGAGCCAGGCTTTGGCGTTTTGCTTCCACAGCGCCCAGTTTCGTGGTATTTCCCGCTTTGCCGTTTTGCCGGAATAAAACGCCTTGTCCTCGGCGCGATACGGCGTAATGTTGAACCGGCTAAGAAGTTTTTGCAGCGGCAAAACACTTTGCCCCCACGGTCCGAGATAAACCGTATCCGTCGTCAACGCCGCCGACCGCAAACTCTCATGCAGCCTGTGGATCAGCGTGCTTTTGCCGCAACCATCCGGTCCGAGCAAAACGATGAGCACGCCGCGCGGCGCGCCCCACCATTTTTGCAGCCAGGCCTTGATTGGCAGGGCTTGCCGGCGCAGCCAGCTTACCGGCCGTTGGTGATAGATTTGCCGATAGCTCTCCGCGCTCAATCGCCGCACCAGCTCGGGTTTTTGTTGCAGCTCGTCGAAATGTTGGCGCACCGCCGTCAAAGTTTTTTGCAAACCAAAGTCTGTTGCGTGCTGCGCCAAGTAGCGCTCGTCCAAAGGTTGTGAGAGCAAAGCGGCCAATTGCTCGCGGTGCTTGGCTTGAATTTCGCCTTTGCCGAGAATGTTGTGAAAAAGCAGCGTTAAAAAATGATCTTCGCGATCCGGAAAAAAATAACCATCCTCCACTCGGCGGCGTGCCAGTACGCGTTGCGCGTCGAGATATTCCACACCACGCACCACCAGCCGCTGATGCACGTCGAGGAGCAGCGGCCCTTCGTTTTGCCAACGCAACAGCAACAGCTTGCCGGGATTGAGCCGGCCGTTGCGGATCAAACGAAACCCGTATTGCCGGCAAAGCGGCAAAAATTCGCTGGATTTGTTTTCGTCAATCAGCAAATCCAAATCATGAATGCCGGGCGCGTCCGGTTTGTCACGCAACAAAACGTAGGGAATTTGGTTGGCGGCGAGCTCCGCCAGCAATTGAGCAAAAATGGTCATCTCGTGCAAACGGGCCGTGCCCTAAATAAAACCATTGGTTTTGATCTAGCCGTTGGCGTATAAATTTTCAAGCCTGGCCTGCTAATTCTTCTATCGCTTCAAAATCGTCTCGTTAAAAAAATCGAGCATCTCGTAAAAATGCCGCTGCATGAATTGCGTATCCAAATTTTTTGGCGAATCCAAGTAAACAAGCAATCGCTGCACCCAATAATAGGCTACCGCTGCCGGCAGCGTTTTTTCTTCGTAGCCGAACTTCGTCATCGCCCCTTGCAAAAGAGGCCAGTGCAACGCTTGGGCATTGGGTTTGATCAAGCGCATCGCAATTTTCGGCGGCGCTTCGCGAAACGAGCTTGGATCCACGCGCACGAAGAAGTGCAGCACGTCGAGCAAGGGAATGGACTGGTGCGTCGCCATATCCCAATCGATGATGCCGCTCAGCTCGAAGGTTTTGGGGTTGGCGAGAATATTTTTCGTGGAAAAATCGCCATGCGTCAAGCCCAAAAAAACTCGCTGCTCGCCAAAGTGGCTAGCAAAGAAATCTTCCAATTTTCGCAAAATTTCCCGATACGGCTGCGGCGGTTGCGCCCACTCAGCAAGCCGTGACAAAGGCTGCTGAAAAAATTGCGTGAATTTGCCGCGATCGATTTGCACCGGCGCGCCGGAGCACATTTGCACTTGATGCCAAAACAAAAACAACGTGTCGCAGACTTTGTGAAAGGCTTCGCGAGGCACTTGCAAACGGCTCAAGGGCACGCCTTTGACCCGGCTTTCAAGAAAATAAGCCTGTCCTTCAAACTCGCCTCGGCCCAAAACCCCGGGAAAAACTTTTTGCGGCTGTGCCGGCGCCGGTTTTGGCAGCGGCTCGAATCGATGCCAGAGCTCTGGCCGCTGAAGCTGGGAAAGCATTTCAAATTGCTTTTGTAAACGCGTTTCGGCGAAGTGAACCAGAGGCAGCTTGATAAAAAATGCCTGCTCGCCGTAACGCTTTTTCCAGCGCGCATCGATTTGCACTTTACCGCCGGCCAGGACGCGAAAATGATTCGGCTGAATGTGCGAGCCGGGCTCCCTCTTCTCCAACGCCGCAAACAAACGCGAGATAAACGGCAAAATCGCTTCCGAGCGAAAGCGCGCCAAAGCGTGATGCGCCTCCGAAAGCTTTTTCGGTTCCAGCGCTTTGAACGCATGGCTGGTTTCGGCGGAAGCCGCCTCGGCGTGCAACGGCGCAATCAGTGTTGGCGCTGACCAGTCGGGAATGATGCCGATATGATCAATATGCTTGAAAGCCGCCCGGCCGTTTGTTGGCGAAAAGAATCTTGTCCGAATCTCGTCGAGCAAAGATTGGTTCGGTATCGGTGCGGCGAACGGCAAAAGCCGGATCGGCGCGTATGGCTCGCGATCGCGCGCTTTCAAATGGCGCACGGCGCGTTTCAACCGATGCAACGGACTGGTCCAACCCGGTTTGTAACACAACGCCAGCCAAAGCTCGCCTTGTTGATGGAGCTGCGCCATCGCCTGCATCAGTCGTTCTTGCTCATCACGGGCCAGCGCAGTGTGGCGTGTCGGCAACCATAAAATCAAACCATACAGCCCTTGCAGCTCGTCGATGCCGCGACATATTCGGCAGTTGGATAGTTTTTTATATTGTGTCAGTTCGCGAAAAAACTCTGCTTCCTCTTGATTGAAGCCCAAAATGTCCACGCGGCAGTGATGGCGCGCGAAAGCCAGCGGCGCGCCGCTAAAACCGTCTACCACGGCCAAAATGGGAAGCTCCTGCCGCAACGCCGTAAGAAATTTCCAAGCCGCCGGCAGCTCGTAGATGCAATCGTCGAGCAAAACATTAGCTAACGGCCGAGAAAGGCGGCGGTAAAGCGCGTGAAAATTCTGGCCGATACCGGCAGTGTGGATTGAGGCGCTCATCAGAAATTTTCTTTGGTGAATTTCACGATCGCCTTTGAGAGCGGAGGAATGACATCGTTCTCCGAAGCGAAACTGCCTTGAATTTGCGCCGTGGTTTTGGCTTTGAGAATCTCTTTGCGTGTCGCTCGATTCACTACGGCCAATTCCATGGAAACCTCACCGCCGCCGGCCAAGGTGCCGAAGAGAAAACGCAGAAAACTATTTCCCTTTTTATATTTTAACATAGAATTTCGTCAACTTTGGCGGCGAGATAACCAAGCTCGATGAAATGCGAAATATTGCCGCTCGTAAAATAATCTGCGCCGATTTTTAGGCGATAAGCAAAGACATTTCCGGAAGCTTCGAGAGTAAGCCCCTGCAAACCCGAGATTTTCTCCTTGCCTTTTAAAGCGCCCACATCGGCCTTGCCATAAATAAATAGGGCTGGTGTCGAGCGCGGATTGATGCTGAGCCGCATGTTTGCAAAAAAGAATGAAGAAGAAACCCGATCCTCGGCGTTTGGCGAGCTTACTTTTACTTTTTGAAAGAGAAAATACTCGTAACCGGCGCCGAGACTGATGAAGCGATTCAGCATGTAGCCCAATTCGCCGCCCAAATCAAGTCCGCGCGTCGAAGGTTGCGGGGAAAACTGCCGCTTCCAATCAGTTAAAAAAGCATAATGCGTTCCGAGATGAAGGCCTAAATAAACGTTCGGCTTGAAATCTCCGGCCCAGACCAAGTTGGCGGACTTGTTGACAAACTGAGGGCCGGTCGGCGGCAGACCGGTGACTTTCAATTGGCGGCCGACATTATATTCAACTTTTTTAATTTTGCTGTTGGGAATGTTTTCAACACCATCGCTCGTGACAACGACGACCTCCGCACCGATCTTGTTGACAACCTTGCACTCCAAAGTCGCATTCAGCTTGAAATAAAGCCTGTCAGCGCTTGTGAACACCAACGACAAAATTTCGGCATGCGGAACTTCTACGGCCTCGCTCTTTACCAAAATCGTCACCGTGGCGTCGGTCGCGCCTGTGATCGTGCCTTGGTGCAGCGTGCCGTCGCGCAAGACTACGCTATCAGACACGGCGGCCTTGGCCAAGCCAAGCGCCAGCAAGACAACTATTAATGAGCTAGTTTTGTTTTTCATAAAATCCCCTTTCGTGTTACGGCAATGCCAAAATCCGGCGCAACGCTTTCTCTTTTTCCGTCCAGGCGGCGTGTCTTTGCTCGCGTTGCACTTGAATGGCGGATTTATATTGAGCCCAGTCGGTTTTGAGCTGCCGGACGGCGGCGACGATGCTCTGCGGCGAATTATCCACAAACAGGCTGCCTTGAGCAAACGTCTTTCGCAAGATCGGCCAATCCGAAGTAATGACCGGCGTGCCGAGCGCCATGGCTTCATAAGCGCCGCGCTGCATCGTGTGGTCGCGCGTCGTCAGAACCATGACGCCGTGCGATTCTTTCAGCAGGCCGGCATAATGCGGCACGGATAGAAAGTCCGTGAACGTAACATTCTTTGACTTGCGTTTCAAAATATCCGGCGGCGCATCCTTCAGCTTGCCGGTGCAATAAAATGACACCTCCGGTAGCTCCGCCGCGGCTTGCAAAATATTGTCCATTGGCTCATCGGGATTGAAGCTGCAAACGGCGGCGATTGCAAAAAAACCGTTGGTACGCGTTTCATGACCAACAGCGGATGAAGAATTTTTTACCGGGGTGCGGCTTTCGCTCAAAAACGCTGGCGTTTCAACTTTTGAGAAGTGTACTGGCAAATCGCCGACAAGAAAAACCTTTTCCGCCGGCACGCCCCAATCATGTTGCACCCGCTGAATCTGTTCATTAGTAACGATATTGCACGCCGCGCGTTTTTCCAGCCAGCCGTGCAAAAATTTCAGACTTTCCCAGCGGCGCATGGTGAAAGCGGCGGTGTGGTTGTCGGTGACGAAGCGGCCGCCGGTAAGCTTGCAATAAAGATAAGCCGGCACGGCGGCAAAAATCGGCGGCACCATCACCAACACCACCGTCGGACGCTCGCGAAACAATAACCACAACGTTTGCACGAATTGAATGATATATTTCAGCCACACGGTGGCCGGCCGGCTGCCAAGCCACTCGGCATAAACCATATATGACTTGCCGCCGAGCAATCGCGCTAAATGATCGCTGCGGCTGCAATTGGCCGCCCATGATACGAAAATGATTTTCTCCATCATCAATGTCCTGCCGGCGCTTTACCGTTCCGCGCCGGCAAAGAAGCCGTTTCGGCGCCGAAAGGCAGCGCTACCGAAGAATGCTCATGAATCAGTTGGCGTTCGCGCCAGGCGTCAGAATTTCCCGTGCCGAATTGGTTGTCAGGAAATGCCCGTTCATCGGCCCGGAAGCGATGATAGAGAGCTTCGGCTTTTTTCGCTTTCTCTTCATCGCCAAGGGCGCGATAGGCCCGGACCAGATGATAATAAGCTTCGACATTTTCCGGATCGATGCTCAACACTTTTTCAAAATCCCGAATGGCGCGCTCGTAATCCCGCATCAGCAAATATAGGTGCCCGCGCTCGATTTTCGCCACCCGGTCGCGTGGATACTTCGTGACGATTTTTTTGAGATGCTTGTGCGCTTCGTCGTATTTTCCCTGTGCTTTCATAGTCAGGCCGTAATAATACCGGGTCGAGGCCAAATCAGGATTTATCTTCATAGCATTCTCCAAAGCTGATTGCGCGCCTTCCAGATTTCCTTCTTGCAGGCGCGTGATGCCGGCATTAACCCACGCCTCAGCGTTATCGGGCGAAAGCGTCGCGGCTTTGAGAAAAGCCGCTTCCGCGCTTTTCAAATCGCCCTGACGGCGTAAGCCGAGCCCGTAGTCGCTCCATCGCTCCGGATCACGCTCGCCGGTTTGCACCACGAGCGCGGGCTTGGCGGAATCG
>JBOHQZ010000237.1:0-8469 GCA_050732275.1 bacterium | reverse complement strand
CGATCACCGCGAGCAACAGCGCGAGACGGCGCACGTCAAAGCCATTGGCGGTGCGTTGCGGCAGACCATAATTGCTCGAGGTGAGCAGCGCTTGCACTTCTACGAGAATCGGGCGCGAGCCTTCCATGGTACAGACGACGACCGAACCGGAAATGTTCTCTTTGCGCTGCGCGAGGAAAATTTCCGAGGGATTCGTCACTTCGCGCAAGCCCAGCTCGTGCATCTCAAATACGCCGATCTCGCGCGTACTGCCGAAGCGGTTTTTGACCGAGCGCAAAATGCGGAAAAAATGATCGCGATCGCCTTCGAATTGCAAAAGTGTGTCAACCATGTGCTCCAACGTTTTGGGGCCGGCAAGGTAGCCTTCTTTAGTCACGTGGCCGATCAGAAAGACCGGCAAGCTGCGCTGCTTGGCCAAATTCATAAACGCCAGCGCGCACTCGCGCACCTGGCTGACGCTGCCCGGCGGGCTTTCAAATTCGCTGCGATACGTGGTTTGAATCGAGTCAACGATTATCAACTTGGGTTGCAGCTTTTCGACTTCCTCGAGTATCGCTTCGAGATTGGTTTCGGCGAGAATGAACAGATAGCGCGAATCAATGCCGAGCCGTTGCGCGCGCATTTTGGTCTGGCGCGCCGACTCTTCGCCGGTGACGTAGAGCACGCAAAAATCCGGCTTGGCCAGCGCCGCGGCCTCTTGCAACATTAGCGTGGATTTGCCGATTCCCGGGTCGCCGCCGATCAATGTCAAAGAACCGGGGACGATGCCGCCGCCGAGCACGCGGTTAAATTCGTGGCTGCTGCAACGCAATCGTGCGTTTTCATCGTGCAAAATTTCCGCCAGCGGCAGCGGCTTGCTTCTCTCGGTAACTTTAATGCCGCCTCGTTTCGGCTCCGGCGCGACTTTCTCTTCGACAAAGCTGCTCCACGTGCCGCACTCGGGGCACCGCCCAATCCAACGCGGACTCTTGTGGCCGCATGATTGGCAGATGTATTCGACCGATGATTTTTTTGCGAAACGAGGCACGCGTTTTGAATCTCCTTCGTAAAAATGAGCCAACTTATATTAAAACAAGTCTATGGATAATCAGGCAGGTATTTCACGAATGCCAATGAAGCTTTGACAGCATCGTAAAAATCCTTGTCTGCTGTCCAAAACTCACAACCACGAATGTCGGCAAGAGCGGCATACAGAGAATCATAAATTCGTTCTTGATTGAACTGACGCGCGATTTCACGCGCTCGGCGAACTAAATTTGAGTGAGCAAGGATTTGAACGCCAACGGCATAAAAGGCATTCAGTGACGCATCTGCCGCAGCAAGAGTTGCGCGGCCATGATAGACATGCCGCTGCAAGTTGCTCTCAAGCTCATATTCCAACAACGGAGGGCCAATTAGAATCGTGCCTCTGGCTTTTGCATCACGCAGCAATTGCCGTGCTTTGTTTCGGAAAGGTTCGCCTTTAACCACCCATTTAATCGCGACACTCGCATCTATAATTTGTTCGCCCATATTTGATCATCCCTTTCCCGTCGCATTTGACGAACGTCTTCAGCAGCATCGAACTCGCCTTTCCACATTTCGGCTGCGGCATCGCATAAGGCTAACAGCTTATCCGCTTCTTTCTGGCGCAAGAGAGTGTCATCTTTCGAGGCCAAAGTTTTTGAAACTAAGGATTGAGCGGTCAATTGTTCACAGATATAGGACACAAGTTTAAGCTGTTCCGTCAGCGCGAGTTGAGTTACTTTTTGCTTGAGCTCGTCAAAAGTCAGACCAGTAGAAATCATCTTTCACCTCGCTTGTTAATTGACTTCGCTTTCGCTGTCCAGCCTTTAACACGATTGTAAATTTCTTCAATCGTGGCATCACGCCAATATTCGGCAATTTCTTTGACGGAATCTCCTTCGCCACGTTCAAGTAAAATTACAACTTGGGTCGCCTTTAGCAGACCCAAGTTTTTAACCAAAATCTCCCAGTCCTCGCGAACGACGGCTTGGGTATCGACATAAGCTTTAACTACTGCACTCATACAAGTTTTTTTGATTTTAGTAAACCTGCAGCGGCCCTTCCGCTCGCCCTTCGATGAATTGCCGCACGATTGGGTGCGTGGTGTTGCGCACTTCCTCCGGCGTGCCGGTGAAAATCACTTGGCCATCGTGCAACATGGAAAAGCGGTGGCCGACTTTGTATGCGCTGGTCATATCGTGAGTGACGACGATCGAGGTGACACCGAGTTTGTTGGTGCAGTCAATAATCAAGTCGTTGATGGCGTCGGAGGTGATCGGGTCAAGGCCGGTGGTCGGCTCGTCGAATAGAACAAATTCAGGTTCCATCATCAAAGCGCGGGCGAGGCCGACGCGCTTCTTCATGCCGCCGGAAAGCTCGGCCGGTTTCATTTGCTGCGTGTTCGGCAGTCCGACCAGCTCCAGTTTCTCGGCGACGCGCCGCTGAATTTCCGGCTCACCGAACATGCGGTGCTCGCGCACGCCGAGCGCGACATTCTCTTCGACCGTCATCGAATCGAACAAGGCTGCGCCTTGAAAGAGCATGCCGAATTTTCGCCGCAAGCGATACAGCTCGCGCGATGACAGGGAGGTGACTTCTTCGCTATCGACAAAAATTTGACCGGCCTCGGGTTTGATCAGGCCGATAATGTGTTTGAGCAGAACGCTTTTGCCGCAGCCGCTGCGGCCAATAATAATCTGAGTCTCGCCATTGGGTATATCCAAATCAACGCCGCGCAGGACGGGTTTGCCGTTAAAGGATTTTTGCAAGTTTCTAATTTCGATCACAGCCATCAAAAAATAATCGTCGCCAAAATATAATCGTGCATCAAAATCACCGCTGCCGAGAGTACGAACGCGCGGATCGTGGCGCGGCCAACGCCCTCGGCGCCGCCGCTGGTCTGGAAACCGACGTAACAACCCAGCAGCGCAATGCTCGCGCCAAACACGAACGCCTTGGTCAATCCGCCCATTAGGTTGCGCACTTCGAACGAAGACCGCACGCTATCGAAAAAAATATGTGCGGATTGGCCAATCAAAATATTTGTCACTAAAAATGCTCCGATCAATGCCACAAAATTAGCGAAGATGGTGAGCACCGGCGTCATGATCGTCGCGGCGCAGAAACGCGGCAAGGCGAGATAACGCGCGGGTTCGATGGCCAACGACTCCAGCGCATCGATCTGCTCGGTGACTTTCATCGTGCCCAATTCGGCAGCGATTGACGAGCCGACCCGGCCTGCGAGAATGACTCCCGTCAGCACCGGACCAAGTTCGATAAATATCGCCAGACTCGTGGCAGAGCCGAGATAATCAAGAGAGACCAGCCCCTCAAACTGATACGCTGCCTGCCAGGCCGAAACCGCCCCCGTGAAAACGGCGATGATGGCAACCAACGGCAGCGAATTTACCCCGATGAGCAGCATTTGCTCGAACAATAGATGACGGTCGCGCCAGAGATGCGTGCTGGTGCGCAGGATTTTGCCGAGCAGGATGAACACCGCACCGGTTTGTTCGATGATCTCGATAACGAACCGGCCCAGCGAGCTGATGGAACGAGCAATCTGTTCTCTTGGCATCGGATGGTTAGGTGTTTTCCCTGCGGGCGTAGCCCTGCGGATGCAGCCAGTATTGTTCTTAATAAAATAGAGATTTTTCCTTCCAAAGTCAAGTATTCATTCTTTCTTGCTGGCAATTCCGGTTTTGAAGTTGAGCGCTGGCAGAGCGATAAAGCCAAAAGAAAAATAGAACTTGACAAATTTAAAAAAACTCTATATATTGCCACAGTTTTGAACTGGCCGAGTTGGTGCTCCCTTTGGAAAAAATGTTCAAGGCGAGACGGTCGAGGCCGATTAAACGGAGGTTGCAGAAGTTATGCCGAGAGGTCGTGTCAAGTGGTTCAATGAGAACAAAGGGTATGGTTTTATCGAACAGCCGGAAGGCGGGGAAGACGTGTTCGTTCATTTTTCCTCAATTCAAATGGAAGGTTTCAAAACGCTTGCTGAGGGTGCTGAAGTTGAATTCGAATGTGTGAGAGGAGAAAAAGGACTCCAAGCTACAAAAGTCATCAAGCTATAGTACTTAAAAACATAACCCCGCTTGTTCCGCCCCGATTTTCCTTGATCTCACTAAAGGATGATCGGGGGAAGGGCGGGGTTTTGTATATTTAAAACGTCGAGGTCGTATTGTGTTATTTTCAGCGCGGGACATCAAAAAAATCGCAACCGTTTTGGGGGTCGAGGCCAAGCCTAAAGGGAACAATTATCGTTTGGTGTTGGAAAATCCCGAAGCCGGGCGCCGGCTTTCCATTGAGATTTATCCGGAAATTTCTCTTGGCAGAGGCGGCAAGAAGCAAGGCAACCTCATTTCGGTTTACACGCCCACTTCGCATTTGCAGCTTCATTTCTGCACCGGTTTCGTCGTCAGCAAAATGCTGGGCGAGGTGACGTTTGTCGCCGAGCATCGCGGCAAAATTTCCGGCTTGATCATCGAAAAGGAGGCCGGGTGCTCGCTTTTTGCCAACGTCGATGCCGGAGTGCTTTCCGGCGATTTTACCAATTTAGGTCCGGAAGTGATGCTCACCGGCATCGCCCTGTCGCTCACGGAAAGCTTGCTGCCGGACGGCAAAGATAAAAAAACAAAAAGCAAAAAACAAAAAGCCAAGGGCAAAAACTGAAATCATAAGCAAAACGAAAAAAATAAATGAAGCGGCCCTAAAAATAATTGGCTTTTGAGGTTGCGGCTACGCCTGGATGATTCTCTTTTCGTTGCAAGATTCAGCCTTTCAGTTCGATGTGTATTTTACAGCTTTACGCCAACGAGTTCCTCGATTACTTGCGCGCGGAAAAGAATGTTGCCAAAAACACCGTAGATTCCTATGCTTTCGATTTACGGCGGTATCTGCAATTTTTAGCCGAACAAGACCTCGGCCAGCCGGCGCAAATCGCCAGCGGGCATATTCGGCAGTTTTTGGCCGAGCTGGTGGTCGCCGAATATGCCGCTACGAGCATAGCCCGTCAGCTCTCCGCGATCCGCATGTTTCATCGCTACCTGATTGGGGAGCGCTATTGTGAAAATGATCCCACCCTCGCCATTACGCTGCCGCGCCGCGCGCAAAAGCTCCCCAACGTTCTTGACATTAATGAAATCGAGCAACTTCTGGCGCAGCCGAACGTCGATATACCGCTTGGCCTACGCGACCGGACACTGCTCGAGTTTGGTTACGCGACAGGCGCGCGCGTGTCGGAAATCATCGGTGTCAAGCTCGACGATCTGTTTCTTGACGAGCGCTTCGCGCGCCTTTTGGGCAAGGGTTCCAAAGAACGATTGGTGCCGCTTGGCGACGTGGCAATTTATTGGATCATCAAATATCTCGAATCGGTTCGGCCAAACCTGGCGCGGGGGCGTATAGCGCAAAGCGCGCTTTTTCTCAATGGCCGCGGCGGCAAGCTGTCGCGTATGGGATTCTGGAAAATTCTCCGGCGCTATCTCGATCAAGCCGATCTCAAGAAGCATGCTTCACCGCATACGTTGCGTCATTCCTTTGCGACACATTTGCTGGAGGGCGGCGCCGATTTACGAGCGGTGCAGGAAATGCTCGGCCACGCCAATTTGACCACCACGCAAATCTATACGCATCTCGACCGCGCGTATTTGAAAGAAGTACACCGGCAGTTCCACCCGCGCGAGCAGGAGTTCGCGGCGAAGGCTAAAACTATGAGGAAATAGGCCATGCTTAAAGAGCTTCAAAGCATCAAGCAGTTTGCTGGTGAGCCCAAACGGCGATGGTTTGAAGATGAATACTTTGATTTTGAAAAAATCGCACAGCTCTTCGCGCGTGAAAGTAAAGTGATAGAAGAGAAAATCGCAAAAGTCGTATATGAAAGACTCTTGCAGTATCCGGTTTACTGAGCCATGTTGTTTTAAAGTTGCCAATTTTGCTCAAATCGACACTAATAAGCTTTGACGAATCACCTCAACGATTCGGAAAATCCGAATACTAATTGAAGAAAATGGATGATAAAAATGTCGAAAGCTAAATTTGCCACGGATGCCGGGGTTGAAATTAAAAATTTCTATACTGCTGCTGATTTGCCAGGTGATTTTAATGGAGAGCAGAAGCCAGGCGAGATTCCATTTTTGCGCGGTATTTACGCCGACATGTATCGCAGCCGTTTTTGGACCATGCGCCAGTACAGCGGTTTTGCTTCGGCGCGAGAGACAAATGCGCGCTTTCGGTATCTTTTGTCACAGGGCCAGACCGGGCTTTCGGTGGCGTTTGATCTGCCGACGCAAATGGGCTACGATTCCGACCATCCGTTCGCCGAAGGCGAGGTGGGTAAAGTCGGCGTCGCCATCAGCAGTCTTGAAGATATGGAAGTTTTGTTTGAGGGTATTCACTTGCAGGATATCACCACTTCGATGACGATCAACGCCACCGCGCCAATTTTGCTCGCACTTTATATTGCCATTGCCAAAAAGCAGGGCGCGGATTTGCGCGAGATCGGCGGCACCGTGCAGAACGATATTTTGAAAGAGTACATCGCCCGCGCCACTTACATTTATCCGCCGGCTGGATCGATGCGGCTGGTCACCGACGTGTTCGAGTATTGCACCAAACACGTGCCCAAGTGGAATTTCATCTCCATCAGCGGTTATCACATCCGCGAAGCCGGTTCGGATGCGGTGCAGGAAGTGGCGTTCACGTTTGCGAATGCGATTGAATACGTTCGCGCCGCCGTGCAGCGCGGTTTAAATGTCGATGAATTTGGCCAACGGCTTTCCTTCTTTTTTAATAGCCATAACAACTTTTTTGAGGAAATTGCCAAATTCCGCGCCGCGCGCCGGCTGTGGACGAAAATCATGCAGGAGAAATTTGGCGCCACGAATCCGCGCGCGATGATGCTGCGTTTTCATTCACAAACCGCCGGCAGCACGCTCACGGCGCAACAACCGGAAAACAACGTGGTGCGGGTTGCCCTGCAAGCGCTCGCCGCCGTTCTCGGCGGCACGCAGTCGCTCCACACCAATTCGCGCGATGAAGCGCTGGCGCTGCCGAGCGAAGAGTCGGTGCGGGTGGCGTTGCGCACGCAGCAAATCATCGCCAACGAGAGCGGAGTCGCGGCCACGGCAGATCCGTTGGCGGGAAGTTATTTTGTGGAAGCGCTCACGGATGAAATTGAAAAACGGGCGCAAGACTATCTTGATAAAATTGAAGCCATGGGCGGCGCCCTGCGCGCCATTGAGCTTGGCTTCTTCCAGCAAGAAATCGGGCAGCGCGCTTGGGAATATCAACAGGCCATCGAGCGCGGCGACAAAATCATCGTCGGCGTCAATGCCTACCAAACGCCGGAAGAACCTAATATGAAGCTGCTCCGCGTCGATCCGGCCGTTCGCGAGGAGCAGATTGCCCGCTTGCGCACGTTGCGGCAGCGCCGCGACAATGTCCGCATCAGCGAGCTGCGCCAACGACTCGAAAAAGCTGCTGTTGGAAAAGAGAATCTGCTGCCGTACATTATTGCTTGTGTGGAAAATCTTGTTACACTCGGTGAGATTTCCGATTCATTAAGAAAAGTTTTGGGCGTCTATCGCCCCGAGCAGTAATGCTGTGCGCAAGTATCCGGCAAGCACTTGGAAAATTGCCTTTTTCTTTTTGCCTTTTGTTTTTTTTTGAATGTCCCGTCGCACCGAAAAACCTTTTTGGGATCCTGATAAATTGCAGGCCCAATTCAACACCGATTCGCTCGGCAAGCGTTTGATTGTTTTCAATCGTATCACTTCCACGAATGATTTTCTCAAGCGCCTGGCACGGCGTGGAGCCGCAGCGGGAACGCTGGTGCTGGCCGATCAACAAACCGCCGGGCGTGGCCGATTGGGGCGTTCGTGGCAATCACCGCCGGGCGTCGGTTTGTGGCTTTCGTTCATCCTGCGGCCAGAATTGTCGCTTGAGATCGCCGGCGTGTTGCCGTTGGCGATTTCAGTTGTGGTGGCGGAAACTTTGGCTGCAATTTGCGGCGAACCATTTTCGGTAAAATGGCCGAATGATATTTTGGCGGACAACCGCAAGGTTTGCGGCATTCTTTGCGAGGCGCAAATTTCACCGGCCACCGGCTTTGCGAGCGGCTCGAACAAGCTTGACTACGTCGTCGCCGGCATCGGGATCAACGTCAATCAAAAAACGCGTGATTTTAACCCGGATTGGCGCCGGCGCGCGACCTCGCTCGCCATGATCGCCGGCCATCTGCTCGATCGTCAAAACGTGCTGGTCACATTAGTGCAACATCTTGACAAAGCTTTATTGGTGAATTTGCCGCAAGCGATGCCGGCGCTTTTGGCTCAATGGCGGAAGCTTTGCCCAGAGCTGGGAAAGCCGATTATTTTGCAGCAATCGAAAACAAAGGTCACGGGAATTTTTGATAATATCGGGGAAGGAGGGGAGCTGATTTTGCGTTTGGCCAATGGGCAA
>JBOHQZ010000236.1:0-8476 GCA_050732275.1 bacterium | reverse complement strand
ATTCACACCCCAGAAAAGTCGCCGCCCGGCGGCAATACAGCATGCGCGAGAGAAAAATTTCAAAATACTCCATCACCGAGGAAATTTTCGTGTCGATGCTCAAATCCAGCACGATCAGGCGCTTTTCGCGGTCCACTTGCAGCTTACTGTTCTCCACGGCGTAATTGACGCGGTCGTGAATATCGAATTTGATCATGGCCGGGTTGCGGACGCGCGAGCGGTGCACATCCGATTTGTCAGCGATAATCAAGCCGGAGGCGACGTTGCTGACCGGTTCGCAGCTCGACTCGTCGTGGCTGCCGATGGCCGCAACGATCTGGGTTATTTCATCCGCCTCCATCCCCATGCCGAGCAACAGCGTGTGCGCCAACACCGCGCCGGTGAACGCATGATTGACGCGATTGAACACGTTGCCGATGTCGTGCAAATATCCGGCAATCGCCGAAAGCTCGGCCTCGCGCTCCGGCAAGCCGAGATCGAGCAAGATCATGCGCGCTGATTTGGCCACCATGCCACAATGGCGCCGGCCATGCTCGGTATAGCCGATGACTTCCAAATACTGATCCGCCCGCGCAATATACGCGTCGACCAAAGAATTCTTTTTGACGTCCTCGAGTGTGATCATACACCTTTCTCCTCAAATACGTTCTATGATGCAATATCCAAGTTGAATTTCGCCTCCGGCGGATAACAACAGACAGCCCCAATATCAACATTAAAAAAGTTCAATTCAAAGCCCGAACGCCGCGGGCGTGATAATCAGCACGAGGTGCGCCAACGTTCTCAATCCAAGCGCTTTTGAGGAATATCGGTGCAACGACGCCGAGCTTTCCCAGAGTGGCGCATATTCGGAAGGCTCCAACTTTTTTAAAAACGGTCCAATCTCATAGGCACAAAAATGGCCGAGTGCACCGATGACGGAGTTGTGCTGCGAGATAATCACTGCCGTGCCAAAAGAAAGATAAGGAATGGCCAGAAAAATCTCAAGCTTATTCTCTGCGCCCAAGGCGACGCTGTAAATGGTCGCGACGCCGCCGACAAAGAAAAACAAAATTTGCTCTCGAAGCTGAATACGCTGCACCAGCTCGTCTCGCGCCGATTCGTAGTTTTTTCTCGTAGTTTCTCCGGGGGCCATAATGAGTATGCCTATTTATTGAGGTTTGCACAAATTAAAGAAAATGTCATTCTGAAAGAATCTTTTTTGTTGCCAGCACTGATCTTAAATTTAAACAGGATTCCTTCTGAATGACATCAAAACAGGAATAGTGGCTACTTCCACTTATTTATGCAAATTTCAATAACTCTTGCGCAGCCGCACCCGTGGCCCTTGCGGGGTGTCTTCAATCTCATAACCGGCAGCATGAACCTGCTCGCGCAGGGTGTCGGCGTCCTTCCAGCGCTTCTCCTTTCGCGCTTGCTGGCGCTGCTCAACAAGAGCTAAAATTGTTTCCGGAACCACGGTTTCAACCGGTTTCCATTCTGCCAGTTTTAAGCCGAAAACGTTGTCAAAGTGCAAAAGCGTCGCCTTTTTTGTGGCGTTGGGCAAGTTGCTCTTCACCAGCTCCCAAGTCACCGCCAGCGCTCGCGGCATGTTCAAATCATCGTTGACTTGTTCAAGAAATTTGCCGATATAAGTTTCATCGGGAACGCCGGGTTCGCCCCATTCATACGCCGCCGTGCGCAGGCGATCCAAAGCCGTCGCCGCGCCCTGCAAGCTTTCCCAGGTGAAATTCAGCTTGCTGCGATAATGCGCGCCAAGACAGAAGAAGCGATAGACCAGCGGATCGATACCACGATCGATCAACGTCTGCACCCGCAAGAAGATGCCGGCTGATTTCGCCATTTTGGCCTCGGCAAGCTGCAAAAAATAGCCGTGCATCCAGAAGTTTGCCAGGCGTGTGCCGTGGCAAGCCTGCGTTTGGGCAATCTCATTGGGATGGTGAACCATGATGTGATCTTCACCGCCGCAGTGAATATCGAAAAACTCACCAAGATATTTGGCCGACATGGCCGAGCATTCGATGTGCCAGCCGGGAAAGCCTTTGCCCCACGGACTGTCCCATTCCATTTGGCGCTGCTCATTTGTCGGGCTGAGTTTCCAAAGCGCAAAGTCCGTCAGATTGCGCTTCTCGCCAAGCTCAATACGCGCGCCGGCTTGCAAACCTTCAATATCCAGCCGCGCGAGATAACCGTAGTCCGGCAGCTTTGAAGTGTCAAAGTAAATACCGTCCGAAGTGCGATAAGTGTAGCCTTTTGCTTCGATGCACTGAATGAGCGCAATCTGCTCGGGAATGTGATCCGTGGCGCGGCACCAGATCATCGGCTCTTTCATATTCAGACGGCGCAAATCATCTTTAAATGCCTGTGTGTAAAACTCGGCAATTTCCCAAGCCGTCTTGCCGGTGCGCCGCGAGCCTTTTTCCATCTTGTCTTCCCCAGTGTCGGCGTCGGAGACGAGATGCCCCACGTCGGTGACATTCATGACATGCTTGACGGTGTAGCCGTTAAACTCAAGCACGCGGCGCAGAATATCTTCAAAAAGATACGTGCGCAAATTGCCGATGTGAGCATAATCATACACCGTTGGGCCGCACGTGTACAGTCCCACCTCGGGCAGATGAAGTGGCTCGAACCTGCGAACGCTCCTCGTGTAGGTGTCGAATAGATGAAGTTCCATAGCAAAATGGTAACGACTCAACTAAATAGGAATGTCATTCCGGAGGAATCCTTTTGCAATTCAAGACATGTTGCCAGATACAAAAAGGATTCTTTCAGAATGACATATTGTTTTGTTCGTTAAATTCACTTATCGCCAGGATAAGCGATACAAGCTCTGCCTCTCCTATATCTGCAAAAACGGATTGCTCCGCCGCTCAATCCCAATAGTCGTCTCAGTGCCATGTCCAGGTAAAACCCGCACATGATCCGGTAGCGTCATCAACTTCTCTTGGATCGAGTGCATGAGTGTTTCATACGAGCCAAAGGGCAAATCGGTGCGGCCGATGGAGCCTTGAAAGAGCACATCGCCAACCACTGCTGTGTCTTCGTCATAAAGAACGATGCTCCCCGGCGAGTGGCCCGGCGCGTGCAAAACTTTCATTGTCACTTGACCAAAACTCACTTCATCGCCTTCAACGAGATAACCATCAACTCGCGGCGGCACGGGAGCAGGCAGCCCGAACATCTGGGCTTGATATGGCAGCCGCTCCAACAGCGGCAAATCATCGTGGTGCATCAACAGAGGCAAGCTCAATCGTTCTTGCACGGTCTTCGCGTGCCAAACATGATCGATGTGCGCATGTGTGAGAATGATGCGTTCCGGCTTGATTTTCAAAGCTGTGACAGTTTGAAGGATCAATTCAACTTCGCCGCCCGGATCAATGAGAACGCCGGAAAGAGTATGATCGCACCAGAGAATATAGGCGTTCATCTCAAACGGCCCGACGGGCAGCCTTTTATATTTTAGTGCCATAGTTGTAATGTGTAAAACGTGACGCGTAATACGTGGAGTTACGCCTTACGCATTACGTTTTTCGCTTCACGCTTTCGCCTTCCGCTCCTTCATCTTCTCAACCTTCTCGTACTCAATCACATAATTGCCAAACTTTTCTTCACTCTTGCGGCCACCGTGAAAATCCGAGCCGCCGGTTTCGAGCAAATTAAACTTTTGCGCGAGCCGGCGATACAGCGCGCGTTGCTGATGGCCGTGCTTCGGGTGTATCACTTCGATGCCATCAACGCCGGCTTTGATCACATCAAGAATGACCGGCTCGGTGAGATTTTGTCCGGGATGCGCGAGACAGGCCAGGCCCTGCGCTTCGTGAATAATGGCCACAGCCTGTTCGGCTGCAATGCGAACTTTGGGCACGAAAGCCGGCTTGCCATCTGCGATAAAACGATTAAACGCTTCCTGATAGGTCGGCACACGCCCGGCTTCCACCATCGCATCTGCAATATGTGGCCGCCCGATGCTGCCGGCGCCGGCCTTGCGCATGACGATTTCCAAGGGCACCGGATGACCGAGCGTCTCCAATTTTTCAAGAATACGATGCACCCGGCGCAGCCGCTCTTCGCAAAAAAAATGCAGAAACTCCAACAAGCGCGGATGGTGAAAATCAATCAAGTAGCCGAGAATGTGAATGTCATAGCCTTGATGCGACACACTCAATTCCACTCCGGAAATAACTTCGATGCCGAATTGATTTCCTGCCGCCACAGCCGCTTCGACGCCACCAACCTCATCATGATCGGTAATCGCAATCGCGCGCAATCCCGCTTCAGCAGCCAATTGCACCAGCCGCTCCGGCGGCAACAAGCCGTCGGACTGGTTGGTGTGGGTATGCAGATCAACCATGCCGGTGGCATTCATGTTGTGGTGTCCTTTTCTTTAATTAATTTCATCAAATAAAGTTTGTAGTGGCTTCAGGGGCTGAATGCTTTATGCCTAATGGCCGCAGACGCCTGAAGGCGTTAACTACGAACGGCTACACCTTCGGCAGCGTCACACCCTGCTGGGCTTGATATTTGCCTTTTTTGTCGGCATAAGAGACCATACACTCTTCGTCGCTTTCAAAAAAGAGAATTTGCGCGATGCCTTCGTTGGCGTAAATTTTCGCCGGCAGCGGCGTGGTGTTGGAAATTTCAAGCGTCACGTGGCCTTCCCAGCCCGGCTCCAATGGTGTAACGTTCGTAATGATGCCGCAGCGGGCATATGTCGATTTGCCGACGCAAATGGTCATAACCTTGCGCGGGATGCGAAAATATTCCACCGTGCGCCCGAGCGCGAAGCTGTTGGGTGGAATGATGCAAACCTCGCCTTTGAAGTCAACAAACGATTTGGGATCGAAGCCTTTGGGATCGACCACCGCGCCAAAAACGTTAGTAAAAATTTTAAATTCGTCGGCGATGCGAACATCGTAACCATACGAAGACAATCCAAAAGAAATCACGCCCTGGCGAACCTGTTTTTCCTCAAACGGCACGATCATCTGCTGCTCGAGCGCCATTTGCTTTATCCACCGGTCGGCTTTTATGCTCATTTCTGGTTCCTGGTTTCTAGTTTTTGGTTGTTCCTTACCGCATAACTGATCACTGCTCACTGATTACTGGTCACCGCCACTTCCCCCAACGCTTGTTTCATTTCCTTCGGCAAGGCCACCTTGGAAACCCAAATGCTGACTTCATAAAGCATCAACAACGGCACGGCAAGAAGCATCATGGTGAACGCATCAGTCGAGGGCGTCAATACTGCCGCGGCAACAACCATCGTGACGATACCGTAACGCCGCTTTTGGCGGAGAAACTCCGGCGTCAACAAACCAATGCGTGTCAGGAAATAAGCGATGACCGGCATTTCAAACACGAGGCCGAACACCACCAGCAAAATCGTGACGAAGCCAAAATATTCGTCGATGGAGACCATCGGCGCCAGCGTTTCGGATTGAAATGTCAACAGAAAACCCAATCCGTATTTCAGAACGACGAAATAGCAAAAAGTCGCGCCAGCCAAAAAACAGAGCGTCGTAAAAAAAACAATCCAAGGCACGGTGCGTTTTTCATTAGTCAACAAACCCGGGGCCACGAATTGCCAAAGCTGGTAAACGATCACCGGAATGGAGGCCAGGATGCCGACGGTAATGGCCAATTTCAAAAAGATCATGAAACCGCCGGTCGGGTTCAGGTAAATCAAGCGCAGGGTTTGAGCCTGGGCCGGGTCTTTAATTTTCTCATTGGCCAGCGCGATGGCTTGCTTGTATGGCGCCACGAGAAAAGTGAAAATGTGATCGATAAAAAACCAGCTCAACATTGTAAAAAAAACCACAGCCAGCAGGACCTTGATCAAACGCGAGCGCAGCTCTTCGAGATGCTCGAGGAACGGCATCTCTTTTTCATTTTTCTTGCTCGTTTCTTTCTCGCCCGAATGGCTCATGATCACTTACCGCTTTTCTTCAAGCCCCTTCAATTCTTCGAGAAACTCTTCTTTAGCCTGAAATTTACGATACACGGAGGCGAAGCGCACGTACGCGACTTCGTCGATCTCGCGCAAACTCGCCATAATCTGCTGGCCGATTTGCCGCGCGCTTACCTCGTCCCGATTTTTGTCGCGCAAATCGCTCTCAATTTTTTCGACGAGCCGGTTGATCGTCTCCATCGAAATCGGGCGCTTGCTGCACGCCACTTGCACGCCGCGCAAAATTTTTTCCCGCTCAAACGGCTCGCGGCGGCCGTCGTTTTTGACGACCATCAACGGCGTTTCTTCGACGTATTCTTTGGTGGTAAAGCGCCGCTCGCACTTCAGACATTCGCGCCGGCGGCGCACGACCCGACCCTCGCTGCTGGAGCGAGAGTCAATCACTTTGCTGTCATCGTATTCACAGAATGGACACCGCATAGCTTTTCGTAAAAATGAATTAAATGCGGAGAAGCCACTACAAAAGCGTTACCATCCTGGAATTTTTTTATTTTCCACGCAACAGACTGGCGGTCTGTGTTACAATTCAATTCTAGGCCAGATCTGGGTAAAGCGGAAACCGTTTGCAAAGATCGAGCACCTGATCGCTCACGCGCTGCATGACCGCTTCGTTGTTAATGTCTGACAAAATCTTGTCCATCAAAAACGCCACTTCGCGCATCTCGTTTTCCCTCATGCCGCGTGTGGTCAAAGCCGGCGTGCCGAGGCGAATGCCGCTGGTCACGGCCGGTGATTGCGGGTCTTCGGGCACCATGTTTTTGTTCACGGTGATGCCGGCCGTTTCGAGCGCGGCTTCCGCATCTTTTCCGGTCAGCTCGCGGTTGCGCAGATCAACCAGCATGAGATGCGTGTCGGTGCCGCCGGAGACGATGTCATAACCGAGATCGATCAACTTCTTCGCCATCGCCTGAGCGTTCTTGATAATCTGGCGCGAGTATTCCACAAAATCGTCCCGCAAGGCTTCTTTGAACGACACCGCTTTCGCGGCAATCACGTGCATCAACGGGCCGCCTTGAAAACCGGGAAAAACATTCGAATCGACGATCTCCGACCATTTCTTCGCGCGGCCTTTCGGCGTGGTGATGCCGATATCATTCTCTTCATCTTTGCCGATGAGAATCATGCCGCCGCGCGGGCCGCGCAAAGTTTTGTGCGTCGTCGTGGTCACGATATGACAATGCGGCAACGGGCTTTTCAACAATTTGGCGGCAATCAATCCTGCCGGATGTGCCATATCTGCCACGACTTTGGCGCCGACCTCATCAGCAATCTCGCGAAACGCCGGATAATCAAATTCGCGCGAATACGCGCTGGCGCCGACGATGATGAGCTTGGGTTTTTCGCGGCGCGCGACCTCACGAACTTGATTCATATCGACGCGTTCGGTTTCGCGGTTGACGCCATACGAGACGACGCGAAACAGTTTGCCGGAAAAATTCGCTGGACTGCCGTGGGTGAGATGGCCGCCGTGCGCGAGATTCATGCCGAGCACGGTGTCGCCCGGCTTGAGAAAAGCGAAGTACGCCGCAATATTGGCTTGGCTGCCCGAATGCGGCTGCACGTTGGCATGCTCGGCGTCAAACAACTGGCAGGCCCGCTGGCGCGCCAGGTCTTCAACTTGATCAACGTACTCGCAGCCGCCGTAATAACGCTTGCCGGGATAGCCCTCGGCGTATTTGTTGGTCATGGGCTGTCCCATGGCTTCGAGCACCGCGCGGCTGACGTGATTTTCCGAGGCGATCAGCTCGAGCTTATTATTTTGCCGCTCGATCTCGCCCATAATCGCGCGATGCACTTCCGGATCAACTTGCGCCAGACGACTCACGATTTTCCTCCTTCTTCTATAATTTACCGAACCACGATTCATCGACTTCGATTTTTTCTGCGAAGCAAGAGCGGGGTTCAATAAATCCATTGATAGCAGGGGCCGGCAGCTTTCGCCTTGCCCTTGTTCATAAAACGATCCTCTTTGTTGGGGACCGAGGCCTCGAGAAATTTGAGGCGTTGGCGAGCTTCCGTCCTTGTTGCCAAATCCTGCAAAGCCTTCTCATATTGAAAATAAGCCAGTTCGTAAACGAGCTTGTCGTCAAATTCGATTTTGCCCTTTTGCGCTACGCACTTGTCGACGCACGTTTCATAAATCTGGCCGAGGGCCATGTAAGCCGCGCCGTACTTGCCGTCCACCACGAGCGCCTTGCTCGCAAAGCGCCGCGCTGCCGAGACCTCGCCAAGCTCGCGATGGCAGTTGGCGATTTTCACCAAAATTTTTTTGTCATCGGCTTTCACGGCGATGATTTGCTCGTAGGTTTTGAAAGCGTCGCGATAAAGGCTCAGGCACACCTGCGCATCACCCAACAACTCGAGCGCCAGCAAATCGTCAGGAACGAGCTTGTTGAAGCGCGGCAGCAACTCGACGACTTTTTCATAAGTCTGACGCGTAAAATAAGCCTGCGCCAGATCGAAGATGATGCGCGTATCATTCGGATGTTGCGTCAATGCTTTCTC
>JBOHQZ010000235.1:8221-8504 GCA_050732275.1 bacterium | reverse complement strand
GTGCGTACCTGCCGGCCCACGAGGTCGAAGATCATCAGTTTCGCTTCGACCTGCTGTGGCAGCTCATATTTGATGAGAGTCGAAGGATTGAAGGGATTCGGCGTATTGGCCAGCAGCGCAAAGGCAGTTGGCATGCCGCCGTTTTTGGTGAATTCATTCACGCCGGTTTTTAGCGGACACCTGCCTGCCGGCACGATCATAACGGACGCGCCGGAAGGATCGCTGGCCACCACATTTTGCAGCGTGATGGCGGCAGCTTGACCGGACGGTACACTCATCGACG
>JBOHQZ010000235.1:0-8211 GCA_050732275.1 bacterium | reverse complement strand
GAACCGCTGACTCCGGTCTGCGGCGCTTTCTGCGAAATACCGATACTGATCTTGCCGGCGATTTTATCGACATTCGGGAAGAAGATCACATCGTTGCCCAAGAAGCTTCCGGCTTCAGTCGTTTGCGGATCGAGGTAAGCGTTGGGCGAATACAACACTTCAAAGGAAATGCCGAACAGGTTCGTCACGCTTGCAGCGGAGACCTCAACCCAAAATTCCTGGCCGGCAGTGGTATCGCCTGTAACCGAATAGCAAAGTCCGGCAGCGTTGGCATGGTTCAGCGTTTTCGCTGCGATCATTTTTGCTATCGCGCCTGCCGCGGCGCCATGCGTCTTGGCCCAATTCAATCCGATACAGAGCACGTCGGCCTGATTGACCACGCCCTCGCCATTGGCATCGGCGTATGTCGCTGCAATCGGGGACCAAGGTGCTGCGACCTGTCTCACCCAATTGCACGAGCCATTCTGGCGTGGCGGCCCGGTTTTGTTCCAATACAACCCAATCGGCAACACGTCGGCCTGATTGACCACACCGTCGTTGTTCGTGTCGCCCGGCCACACCACGCTTTCAAGCACCATCGTTGCGCTGAATGGCAAAGGCGCAAGCGGAACCGCATTGCCCGCAGGATCGTTTGCCCTGGCATTGCCCAACCAAAACACCACTGGCGTTCTCGCAGGTGTTGTGGCGAGCGACTTGAGTTTGATGCGCGCGACGACACCGCTGCCATTGATACCACCCTGCCCGGCTTTGCGGCTGATGCCAATGCTCACTTTGCCGGCAGAGTCTTGCGGAGTGGACAGGAACACAACGTCGTTGCCCAACAAATCGCCCGGTGTGGCCGCGACATAATCCACGTAAGCGGCGTTGGTGTAGTTCAATTCAAAACCGGCGCCAAACAGGTTTTGCACGTCGCTGACGGCAACCTCGACAAAAAACTCCTCACCAATCGTTTGTGGAGTTGCGACCGCGGGCTTGATTTCCGCCGGCGGGGTGACCGCGCCATCGATTTTTGTCTTTAAAATCGTGCCATTCGCGCCGACAGCCCAAGCCGCAAGATTGCCCCTTTGCAAAACGAGATAAACTGAGTTTAAATCATTTATCGTGACGCGGCCTTGCGCAGACCAGGTGTTGCCGTCATTGGCGAGTTTAAAAATAGTTCCACTCAATCCAACCATCCAACCGAAAAAGCTCGTTCCCTGCGCAACAACATGAACTGAGTTTAGAGACGTTGGTGCGCCAATGTTTTCTGTCACCCAGACAGTTCCTCCATCAGTCGTTTTCAGAACAACGGCGGCATCTCCAACCACCCAGCCGGTATTGGCATCCAGGAAACATACAGAGCGCAACTGTTGAGTCGTTCCACTGGTTTGCGCCAGCCACGTTTTCCCTCCATCGCTGGTCTTCAAAATTGTGCCAAGCCTTCCAACAGCCCAACCGGTTTTGTCATCGAGAAAATATAAAGAATACAGGTCCCATGTCGTTCCGCTAGTCAGTCTCACCCAGGAATCACCACCATTAGTGGATTTCAGAATCGTGCCAGACGACCCGGCCGCCCAGCCAGTATTGAAGCCCGAAAAATAAATGGCATTCAGAGTACTCGTTGTGCCGCTGGCTCGAGCCGTCCAAGTGTTTCCGCCGTCGGTCGTTTTCAAAATGGCGCCACCCGATCCGACCGCCCAGCCGAAGTCAGCATTGGCGAAAGAAATAGCCTGCAGCGAATTGGCGGTTCTGCTGTTCTGCGCCGGCCAAGCACTGCCGCCATCAGTGGTCTTCAATATCGTGCCGCGTTCTCCCGCTGCCCAGCCGGTATTAGCATCCACGAAAACGACGGAATTGATCCGGTTGGTGGTGAAAAGCCGGCTTGGCGTTTGCGTCACCCAGGTGTTTCCGCCATTGCTCGTCTTCAAAATAGCGCCAGGCGATCCCACCGCCCAACCGGTATTGTCATCGATGAAATCAACCGACGAAAGCGCCGCGGTTGTGCCGCTGGCTTGTGAAAGCCATTGCGCGCCGCCGTTGGTCGTCTTCAAAATGGCGCCGTTATCTCCGGCGGCCCAGCCGGTATTGGCATCGATAAAAAGAACGGATCGCAAAGTGTTTGTTGTCCCACTGTTTTGTGGAGACCAGGTGGCTCCGCCATCGCTGGTCTTCAAAATTGTGCCACTCGTTCCCACTGCCCAACCGGTTGTCGTATCGACAAAAGAAGCAGAATAGAGGTGGTTGGTTGTTCCGCTGATTTGCTTCGACCAGGTGCGCGCCCCATTTCTGGTTTTCAAAATCGTGCCGTTCGATCCGGCCGCCCAGCCGGTGCTGTCGTCGTTGAAATAAACGAAGTACAAAAAAAGATTTGCCGGTCCAATTTCCGGCAATTTGGACCAGGTGCTTCCGCCATCGGTCGTCTTGTATACGATACCGAAAGATCCGCTGAAGCTGTGCGTGTCATACCCAACCGCCCAGCCAGTCTTGGCATCGATGAAATGAACCGAGAAGAAATCTTCCGACCCTGGTTGAGCGATTTTTTGTGTCACCCAACTGGCGCCGCCATTCGTGGTTTTGAGGAGGTACCCGCGAAAAACATCATCTCTTCCCACAGCCCAGCCGGCATTGGCATTGAAGAAAGAAACGGAATTCAAAATAAAAGCGCCGCCGGCGTTATTCTGCGCGCTCCAGCTCATGCCGCCGTCGGTGGATTTCATGACCGCTCCCAAATCGCCGACCGCGATGGCCCTGTTTTGGTCAAAGACGTGGATATCTTTGAGCGCATTCCCATTCGGCAAGGGATTTTGCCAGAACCAGTTGTCTTGCGCCAGCGCCGAATGATCGTTGAACGCCAACATCACGGCAGCGCCGAGCGCCAAGAAAAACTTTGCAGGCTTCATCACACACCTCCGTTTCGAATTTTAAGAAAAATTTGTTTTCACTTTTGGAGTAAGGGATTACTGGATTGGGGGAGTACCGGAGCGTTGGCGATCCCAACACCTCGTCAATCCAACAATCCATCACCCATTACTCCAACACGTCAGCCTCATCGCACCAGCGCCATCCGCCGCGTCTGCACAAAATTCCCGGCGCGGAGTTGATAAAGGAACGTGCCGCTCGTAACCACCTGCCCTTGCTCGTTGCGACCGTTCCACGTGATCGCGTAGCGTCCGGCTGGCTGATGCTGATCCACCAACGTGCGCACGCGCCGGCCAAGCATGTCAAAGATAACAAGCGTCACGTCGACGGCTTGCGGCAGATCGTACTTGATCGTCGTTGAAGGATTGAATGGATTAGGCGCGGCGCCATGCAACGCAAAGGCTTCAGGCAATGACGCACTGGGTTTCGATTTCACACTGACGATCACATTGAGTTTATCGATCACGCGCAATGGAATCGGCTGGCCTGCCGGATCATTGGCCGTGACATTTTGCAGCGTGAGCATGATAACCTGGCCTTTCACCGCTTGGCTGGACACTTTCATCTTGATGCGCGCGACCACGCCCGAACCGCTCACTCCACCCTGGCCGGCTTTTCGCGTAATGCCGAAACTGACCTTGCCGGAATTTTTATCAATGTATGGAAAGTAAAGCACATCATTGCCTATGAAACTTCCGGCTTCGGTGGCTTGGGGGTCGGCAAGCGTGACCGGCGTATAAAGCAGCTCAAAAGAAATGCCGAACAAGTTGGTGACTTGGTCGACACTCACTTCAATCCAAAACTCCTGGTCCGGATTGGTATTGCCGTTTACCACGTTGAAGAGGCTTGCCACATCCCCTTGACGCAAGGCAGGGGCGTGGTCGGTCTTGGCAGTAATGAGCGCCCCCAAGGCATGTATCCTGCTCCAATTGAGACCGATGCAAAGCACGTCGGCTTGATTGATCATGCCATCGCCATTGGCGTCGGCGTAAGTGGCGACTTCAGGCGTCCAAGATAAGGCGGGTTGTCCGATCCAATCGCAGGAACTCTTCTGGCGCGCCGGACCGGTTTTGTTCCAATAAACTCCGATTGGCAAAACATCCGCAGCGTTGACCACGCCGTCATTGTTCGTATCGCCTGGCCACACGCCCAAGCCTTGAAGTGTCGTCGCCGCATTCGAGGTTGTTAAAGAAATCGGCTCGCCGTTGGGATCGTTCGCGGAAACACTGCTCAACGAAAATGTCACCTGTGTTCCTGAAGGCGTGGTCGCAAGCGATTTGAATTTAACCCGCGCAATCACCCCGCTGCCGCTGACGCCGCCTTGCCCGGCTTTGCGGCTAATGCCGATGCTGACTTTGCCGTTGGCATCGTCAATCGCCGGCAGAAACACGAGATCATTTCCCAAGAATGACCCCGCCTCCGTTTGCACCGCATCGACATAAACCGTGTTTGTATAGCTCAGATCGAAGCTGACGCCGAACAAATTCCGCGCCTCACTCACAGCCAAATCGGTCCAAAATTCCGCGCCGATGCTTTGCGTGGCGGCGACAACTGGCTTGATTCCTGCTTGCGGTGGAGGAGATAACTCGCCTCGAAAAATCCCGCCGCCATTCGTCACCGCAAAAATCTTTTTGTTCGCATGATAAATTGCAAGCAAACGAACATCATTATTCGTCAAACCCGTATTGAGCGGCGTCCAGGTCATGCCAGCGTCGTTTGATTTCAGCACGCCGTCTCTTTGCGTGCCCGCCAAAATCTCTCCCGTCGGCTGGGCAACAAGCGTCCAGGTGAAATTGTTGGGCATGCTCCGAACCAGCGTCCAACTATCGCCACCATCGGAAGAGCGCCAGATGCCGCCGGAAGTGCCATCCAGAATAATATTTGGATCAAGGGGATCAATGACTAATGAACGGGTATTATAGGAGTTCAATTTGTCCCAAAACTCATTGCGAGAGCGATAGACACCTTCACCCGTCCCGGCAAAGACACGGCCGCTCGGGTTAACAGCCAAAGTATAGACGAAATCATCCAGTTTGGAAGCGACTTTCGACCAACTTCCACCATTATTTGTCGAACGGTAGATGTCGCCGTAATCACAAACATTGATGATGCCACATAATTGATAGAACCCGGTTCCGGCATAAATATGTCCAGCCGAATTGATGGCAAACGAGAAATAAGCGTCATTATCCGGAGTGACCTTCGTCCATGTGATGCAGTCATCGGCGTAGTAGATGTCGCCCCCGGTTTCCGTCAAATAAAGCCGCGCGACCCCGGCAAAAAACCGGCCGTTAGAATTGACGGCGAGCGCCGTGACCTGTGCACCCGGCAAGCCGGCCCAAGCCCAGTTGTCGCCGTTATCGCTCGAACAGAAAACGCCACCACAATGGGTTCCGGCAACGATCCTCCCCGTCGATTGATTGACCGCGAGCGACAGAATATTTGTATATGTCAATCCCTTGTTCATCGCTTGCCAGCTCGCGCCGTTATCCGTGGAGCGAAAAACGCCGGCGCAGTGCGCTCCGGCAAAAATGTGATCGCTCGCATTGAAGGCGATGGTACTGATAGCGTAACCGCGCAGGCCGTTATTCCTGAGCGACCAATTGCCGCCATTGTCGGAAGAAACGTAAATGCCGCAGCCTGCCGTTCCCGCCCAAATATGGTCGCTCGAATTGAGGGCAAACCACACCACACTGCATGAGGGCGCCAACACTTGCGCCCAACTCTCGCCGTTGTCCGTCGAGCGCAAAATCGCGCGCTTGGCAGAGGCGCTGTCCGCCCCCGCAAAAACAGCGCCGCTGGCAGTAACGACCAACGCACGAACGTTTTTATAGATCGAGCTGGTGTCGATTGGTGTCCAAGTGTCTCCGTTATTGGTGGAGCGCAAGACGCCGCTTTTATCTGTGCCCACGAAAACAACTTTGCTGCTAGGCTTAAGGGCAAGCGCCTGAATCGTGACCGCCCCAGTCAAACCGGTTGGCAGCGGAGTCCAGGTATTACCATTGTCAGAAGAACGGTAGAGGCCGGAAGACGAGGTACCGGCAAAAAGATTGCCGTTGTTCGAATCGACGGCAAGCGCCCGGATATTCCGGTGCGTGGATGCAATGCCGGTGTTGATCTGTACCCACCTTTCGCCATGGTCGGTGGAACGAAAAACGCCTTGGCCATTCGTGCCGGCGAAAATGTCGCCCTTAGCATTGATGGCAATCGTCTGCACGCTGGAGCTGGTCAATCCGGAATTTTTCGGCGTCCAGCTCGCGCCGTTATCCGTGGAACGCATCATACCGGCGCCCTCCACGACCGCGAAGACATAACCGTTGGATTTGTTGACGGCGATCATGTTGACTGTGCCACCATCAGGCCCGTTGATTTGTTGCCAGAAATCGGTTTGGGCGAAGGCCCACTTGGCGCTGAGCAAGAAACAAAGCGCCAAGTTCGAGAAAATTTTTGTAAGTTTCATATCATGCCTCGGTGTTTCAGATTATAGGTTTTGATTGAAGTTACCAGTTGTCTTCCGGACTGCGCTCCGCGTAGCGGGCGCATGGCGTCAAAAACTGGTACGGATGATCAGCAGCAAGCTCGATTTCTTTGGAAGAGGTTGAGGTGGCTGCTCCAGCAATTCCTCCCACTACCAATCCTGCCATGCAGCTGTAAGCTGCAAAACCAATAGCGGTGATGGGTGTGAAAATCTCTTGCACCGGATCATCCGCTTGCGCAATAGCAATCCCACCGATTGTCGCACCAATGCCGACACCGGCGAGTAACCCTATTCCCATGCCCTTCAGAACGTTCGACTTGCCTTTGATCCTGGCTTCCTGGATTGCTTGATTTTTGACTTTATTCTTGAAGGCCAATGTGCTAATAGATCCCTGAGTAAAAATTATTAATGAACTGTCGCTAACGGAATACAGCTTGCCCGTCATCTGCCGTCCATTCTTGAGTTGAAGAACAACTTGGGGTTTGTTCTTAATGACAACTTGCCGAATTTCTTTCGTGCTGACCTCGGAGATGTGTTCGGCGCCGGTTTCACGCCGCGGCTTACCACCAGCGAGCTAGCGCTGACCGAATGCAGCTCGCCAGCCATTTGCCGCCCATCGTTGAGATGGACGACGATTTGAGCGGCTTTGGCGAGAAGCTCGCAGGCCGCAAAGGCAAGAAATACGGAGGCACAAATCAAGCAGCGTTTGAGCAACATGACATTTCTCCTTCAAGGAATCTTTTCGTATTGGAGCGCCTGACGAACTGGCTGCCGAGCCGAACTCGGCAGCCAGTCGTTGCAAACATTACGGACAACCGCCGGGAAGCGGTCCGGTGGAATTTTTGATAAACGTGTTTCCGGTTCCGAAATCAAGAATGTCGCCGAAGCTGTTGCAGTGAGAATCGTTCTTCTTCACGGTGTTATTGCTCGCGTCGTTGAACAAGATGATGCCGTAAAGTTGGTTGAAGTTCGCCGTATTGCCCGGGCCAAAGATGTTGTTTGAGCCCGAATTAACCGCGATACCGGAACTGCCATTGCGATTGCAGATGTTGTTTTTGATTTTATTGCTGTTGCTGCCGCCGATATCTATTCCCCGAGATTGGTTCGCGCTGCAATCATTGCCGCTCACTACATTGTTGTGGCTGAAAGCGAGGTTAATGCCACCTCCATTTCCTGTAAAGGCATTCCTGGTGATAGTATTGTCATTAGCGCCGTAATACAATACTATCGCATCGAAATCGAATGGAAGGCCGCTGCAAGTATTCTTTTCCACCAAGCAGCCAGTGCTGCCGTTTAGAAAAATGCCACGGCTATTGCCCGTGATCGTGTTACGGCTGATTTTCACACCAGAGACTGCGCCGACAGAAATACCGCCATCGAGGCCGGGGCCAGGCGGCACCAAGACGTTGATATTGAAATGGCTGATTTTGACATTATTAGCTCCCACACCAAAGTTGCCATTGAGTGTTACCGAACCTTTGGCGGCAATCTCAATGTCGGGTTTTGTAGCGAAGACCACTTCATTGTAAGGACTGCCCGAGGCTTTCACGACGATTTTATCCCCGGCGTTAGCCGCATCGACCGCGGCCTGGATGGTGGCATAGTCATCAGGCACTCGGATAACCGCACGCGAGGCCTTCGCTGCGGCATCCGTTAACTCTGCTTCATTCTCTGCAATGGCGGACTTTTCCGGCTGCGTCGGACTCTTTGTCTTATCGCAGCCAAACGACACCATGAGCATGGCGGCAGTTAAAAACAGCGGGAAACGTTTCATGATAACCTCCAAGCTAAAAAATGAGTGGTGAATAATGGCGCCGGGCCATACAACCCAGCAA
>JBOHQZ010000234.1:0-8525 GCA_050732275.1 bacterium | reverse complement strand
GGGCTGCGCTTTGATTTATGGTACTCGGGCGTGGATTATTACGCCGATCTCTATACGCCGTTTGGAAACCCCAATTCAGCCGGCAGATTCGATCCGTCAAACGCGCCGCGGGAAAAGCCGCCGGTTCACGCCCGCTTGCAGCCGCGCTTGGGTTTTTCTTTTCCGATTTCAACGAACACGGTGTTTCATCTCAACTACGGCGCTTTCATGCAACGGCCGTCGTTTCAATATATCGTTTCACGAAGGCTCGGACAACGCCTGAACGATCCCCTCATTTTGGGCAATCCCAAGCTCGAACCCGAAGCCACGAACAGCTACGATGTCGGAGTCGTTCAAGCGCTCGGAGATGGTTTCACGTTGGATGTGAGCGGCTACTACAAAGACGTCAAGAATCTCATTCAGCAAGCAAATTTTGTCGACGAAAGAGCCGGCTATCAAGTGAGTTCCTATTTCAATCTTGATTATGCGGATATTCGAGGATTCAGGATCACGTTGAACAAGAGAAGAGGAGCGCTCACCGGTTCGATTAATTACCAATATGGTTACGCCACCGGCAAAAGCGCGACCGCCACGGCCGCAACCCCCATTTTCAACCGAGATACGCTGCAAGTCGTTACCACCGACCTGACGAACGTGCCGACGCGCGATATTCTTTTGGATTTCGACAGAACGCACAACTTGGTTGTCACTGCCGGCTATGCGACGGGAAAAGAATGGGGGCCGTCGCTTTTCAACTTTAAGCCGTTTGCAGACATAAATGTTTCAGTATATTCTTTGCTGCGGAGTGGAAGGCCTTACACGTCGCCTTCCGACATCCGGCTCATCAACGTGAAGCGCGCGCCGATGGAATACAACACCGATTTGAGAATGACGAAATCAATCCGCAGTTTCTTCGGCGTGCCGGCGAGTTTCTACGCGGAAATATTCAATCTGTTCAACGACAAAATCCTCAACTACGATTATCTGTTTCAAAGACCCACGGCCACTAACCCCAACCTGCCGCTGCAATATTACGAAAAATATTCTATTGATGACAGACAAAACGGCATTCGCTACTGGTGGGACAAAGGAAGGCAAGGCCCGTTCAGCGTGGATCAATCGTTTTTGATTTACGATAATCAACCGAGGTCTTTCAGCTTCGGAGTTGTTCTCGAGTTTTAAGGATGCGCTATGGCAGAAAAATGAATGACAGAAAAATAGCAGTAGTTTGGCAATGCTGCGACGGAGCAAAACAATAAATATTTTTATGCCCTACATTTTTCTGTCATAATAACCTATCGGTAAAGAAATGATGAAACGTCTCGGATTCATTATTCTTCTGTTAGCCTTCTCATTCGGTGATGCAAATTCGCAACAGCGTGATTGGCGAGTACACCGGCGTGGCATGTTGCACCAGGCCGTGTACAACACCGGAGAATTGGGGAGAGCGTACAATGCCGGAGGCACCGTGCAACCGGGCAGCCCCTCGATGGAATGGCCGCCTTATTCCAGCATCGTGCTCGATCGGGTAAATTATCCGGGCCAGCACAACTCTTTCGGCAGCGGAATTTGGATTGCGGGAACGCGGTCGAGCGGCAGAAGCTACGCCTTCTGCGGCGCGGTATCCAATACTAATGGAGAACCGATTACCGTGGTCGGCGTCTACAGCACTCCCCTCGAATTGAGAAGAATCGAAAATTTCCCCGTGCTCGCAGGCGGTGAGTTGAATCCTGCTTTTAATCCCGACGAGGCGGAAGAAATAATCATCTCCCGCTGGGACACGCCCGTCGGCATCAGAGTCACGCGCACCAGCCGGGCCTGGAGCTATCCCGGCTATGACAGCTTCATCATCTACGAATATGAATTTGCAAATGTGACGAACGAGACGATATCCGATCTGTTTATTACTTTCGCGAACACCTTTGGTCCGTCCATGTTCGGTTATCAGCGCAATCACGGCGCTTGGTCTGAAGGCGCCTTTCGCGGCCAACCGCCGGCGGGTTTGGGCGATCATTTCTCGCGCTTCGACCTCAAACGCTGGATGAGCTACAACCACGAGAGGGAGGGACTTCCCGATCCGGATTTCTTCGAGGCGTGGTCGGCGCCGGGCAATCGCGGCGGTTTGAATTCACCTCAAGCCGTTGGGTTGATGGTGCTCCAGTATGACTACGAGCATTTAAGCCGCAGAAACCAAACCCGGCAGGTTTTTCTCGCGCCATCCGATAGCGCCGGCATGTGGGATGAAAATGGGAAAGCGAAGCAGCCTTTTATGCTCCGTTATGAAAACGGCAATCTCCCGGCAGAAGCTAAAATCGCGACTTGGCTGGATCCGACGCTGATCCGCAAAACCGGTATTTGGCAGGGTGTCACAGATTCAACCCGTTTTCGTAATCAGTTCGAATTGGCGTTGTGGCAATATTGGAAGGGACGCACGAAAGGCTCGACAAATCTCTCTTGGTGGCAACCGGTCTCGCGCGGCTACGGTTTTTATCCGTATCTCCTTCCAGCCGGTGCAACGGTGCGGTTTGCCGTAGCAGAAGTTGCCGGCTATGGTCCCGGCGTGACGGGTGATAGAAGATATAAAGATCTCGGTGGAACCGTTCGCGCCGGCGTTGACGCGGGCGCTTATTTCAGTCCGGTGCCGAGTTGGTACGACACGCTGCAATACGCTAATTTAGGCAGCAAGAATTATATCGGCAGTGATTATTTAAAAAATCATCCGCTGCCGTGGTACGTGACACCGAGCGTCGTATCGATCCGGGATGTTGCTGATCGCGCGATTGAAATGTATACCGGACAGCCGTTGACAAAGTACGACACGCTGCAATATAAACCGGAAGAAGCGCCTTCAACGGGTCGCTACAACAGCGTCCGCATTCCGGTTCCGGCGCCGGCCATTCGTGTTGAAGACACTCGCGCTGCCGCCAACAGGATCACTTGGGGGCCGCAGGTGGAATCCTTTGCTGCACCGCGGCTGCGCGCGCCCTTTAGTCATTACGAAGTGCTGCGCGCGCCTCATCCTTTGGGTCCATGGACGGTCATTGCCTCTGTATCTTCGCGCGATCCGGAATATTTCAGCGATGGCGAATATGCCGTCATCGATCCCGAGAGCAATCTCGGTGATAATGTTGCCTACGCTGTTGTCTCGGTTGATGAGCTTGGCGGAAAGAGTGGCATGACAAATCTCACGACGCATGAAACACAAGCACCCGCTGCCGAAACACTCGGCAAAGTTTATGTCATCCCGAACCCGCTCATCGTGACCAGCGGCTTGACCGGTTCCGATCCCTCGGGAGAAATCGGCGATAGAGTGCAGTTTGTCGGACTGACGAAACGCTGCACGATCAGAATTTTTTCCTACACCGGCCAGTTGATCATGACGCGCGAGCATGACAGAGAAACGTACGGCAATCCCTGGTATCAGCTCAGCATCAATAATCAAATCATCGCCTCGGGTATTTATTACTTTGTTGTCGAAGACCGTGAAACCGGCGCAAGGTCCAACGGCAAATTTGTCGTGATCCATTAATTTGCCAACGGTGCAGCATTTTTCGATTGAGTGAGTATGTCATTCCGAGGAGCACAAGCGACGAGGAATCTGCATGTAGATAGATTCCTCGCTAGCGCTCGGGATGACAACTTCTTCATTATAAATGAAAAACGCTTTAAATTGGCTTGAACAAATGTCATGGCAGAAAAATGAAAGACAGAAAAATAGAGTTTGGTATTATCAAAGCAATGAACAAAACACCAGCATCTTTCTGCCCTCTAAATGTTTGATGATGGAGAATCAGTATGAATTCTCTCAAAACGAAAACGCCCTTTCTCGTTGCTATCATTGCGGCAGGCATGTTTTGCGCTTCCGCCTCGCATGCGCAGAAGGTGGGAAGCACTTCCATGCAGTTCTTGAAAGTGATGCCCTCGGCGCGCGCCACCGCGCTTGGTGAGGCCTATGCGGTGTGGGCAACCGGCGCCGAGGCGGTTTTCTGGAATCCCGCCGGCCTGGCGAGACTTGACAATATGGAATTTTCCACGACCTATATTAATTGGCTATTCGATGCGCAACAGGGCGCGCTTGCTTATGCGCTTGCCATTCGAGGGTTCGGCGCCATCGGCGTGCAGGTTCAGTATGTTGATTTCGGCGAGTTCGAGGAAACCACCAATGAACGTCCCTATATCAGCGATCCCGACAATCCGGGATTGACCGGGAGAACGTTCAAGCCGTTTAGTTATCTCGTCGGCATATCGTACGCGCGCGATCTGACCGACAAGTTTTCAGTGGGCCTCGGCATGAAGTACGCGCACGAATCTTTGTTCGATGGCCAAAAAGTAACTGCGATGGTAAGACAGGGTGTGCGCGAAGAGGTCGACACGTGGGCGAACGGCTTGCTGTTCGATTTTGGCATTCGCTATAACACGGGTTATCGTTCCATTCATATTGGTTCTGCGGTGCAAAATTTCGGAGCGGATGTTAAATATGCCAAAGAATCGAATCCCGTTCCGCTGCTCTTCCGCTTCGGCATCGGCACGGATGTCATCGGATCTAACGGGCTTTTGCACTCCGGCAGCGAAAATAACCGGTTGAGTGCGGCGTTTGATATATTTCATCCCAACGATTACGCGCAGCAAATGCACGTTGGCGTGGAGTATGAGTTTGCCAGTTCGTTCGCCTTGCGCGGCGGGTATAAATTCAATTACGATTTCGACGGATTAACTCTCGGCGCCGGCGTCAAACACGCGCTGGAAGGTGTCCGGCTGTCGGCGGATTATAGTTATGGCGCCATGGGCACTTATTTGGGAAATGTTCAGCGGATCAGTTTAGGAATTGCGCTGCCATGAAAAATCTATTCTCTTTAAAGTTGAATCGATGCAAGAAATGCAAAGATTTTTCCAACGGATTGAAGAACCCAACTGGTCGAGCCGCCCTCATCCGTTGGGTTCTTCCATCCGCTGGAAATTTTCCTTTGGGTTATCCCGCCTTTGCGGGATCCGCATTGTGCTTTCATCTCTTTCTTATGTTCTTTGCACAACCACTCTTCGCTCAGGGATACGGCGGCGCGCTGACGTTTCAAGGACTCGACTGCAATACGTTGCATTCTGCCGGAGCGAGAGCTATGGGAGGTGTCGCGCTCGGTCTAAAACAAGATATCGGACTGATGTTTCAAAATCCCGCGGCCTTGCAATCTATAAAAGAAATACAAGTATCGCTCGGTGGATTGCAGCTTTCCAAAGACGCCAAACAAGAACAAAATTATGCGCCGGTGCGATATTATCCGAATCTCAGTCTTCTCTTGGAAGGGTTGACCGCCCGCATTCCGAACCCGGACACGAATCTCGTCGGCTTCACCGCGCAGGACACTGTCCAAAGACCATTCGATGATATTGGTCCGAACTGGTCACGCTCGAAGAATCGCAGCGCACCGCTGCAAGCGTTGCTGGCCGTGCCGGTATCATTGGGAAATGTCAAAATTGTCGCAGGAGCCGGCGCCGTCGAATATGCCGACTTGAATCACTATTATCAAAACAACAATGTGCTCTCTCCGACGATTTTATCGCAACGCCCTTTGCCGACGTTCCGCCCGACGGATGACAATCCCATTGAGGTCGACTGGTCGCAAACCGTTCGTTCCCGCGAGGGGTCGATGCAAGGTTATGGGATTGCGTTGGCAGGCAGTGTGGGCAGCCTTTCCATTGGCTTGAGCGGTTTGGTTTTGGATGGAAGCAGCGATGATTTTGAACGACGGGTCGCAAGAGGAAGACTCACGTTTTTCTCGAACGCTTTCCGGGCGGATTCGGTGTATGGCAGCATTACAAAAACCGGCACTTCGGATTTCAACGGCCGGGAGTTTACTCTCAGCAGCATCCTCAACGGGCGCTATGTCAGCATTGGGTTTTCAATTAAACCGCCGGCAACGATTACTCGAAAATATGCAATGCAGCTTGAAACTGATACGACGGGCACGCCTTCGCTCACGACGATTCAGGGCGAGGATGAATTGAAACTGCCATGGCGCGGCACGATCGGCCTCGCGCTTGCACCGAGGGGAAATCTGACTTTGGGTCTTGAGTATGAGTTTCGCCCATACGAATCTGCTCGATACGTCGATGCGGATGGCGCGGAAACCTCCTCGTGGCTTTCGGCTTCACTCTTTCGAATAGGCGCTGAGTACATGATCGCATCGTGGCTGGCGCTGCGCGGCGGGATGCGAGGAGCAGCGGAAGTTTTCCAGCCGGAAGGAAATCCTATCGACGGGGAACCGGTGACTTATACGATTTATTCTGCAGGATTCGGCGTATTTTATTCCGGTCTGCGTTTGAATGTGGCTTACGAAAACGCGTTGATGAAATATCAGGATATTTGGGCCAGCGCCATCAGCAAGAACAACGAGCGGCGCCATACGATCGTTGCGCAATTGTCGTACGAGATAACGGGGAGGCATTAACAAAAGATATATCAAATCACCTCAACTCATGAAAGGAAGCACATCATGAAAAAGATTGGTACGATGATGTCCGCTCTTACTCTCATGTTGATTTTATCCTCGTCTCTCATGGCCCAGTCGGTGGGCGATTACCGCACGCGCGCCAGCGGCAACTGGAGCGTGGCGCAGAACTGGGAAAGATTTAACGGCTCGGCGTGGGTAGCCATCGGCACGCCGCCGACAGGATCTGAAACCATCACGGTACGAAGCGCTGATTCGGTATTTGTCAACGTTGCAGTTTCCATTACCGGTAGGCTCGTCAATCAGGGAATTGTAGAACCGAGCGTCAATCTCATCATCGCCAATGGCGGCACGTATCAACATGATCGGGACGGCGGAAGAGTGCCGTTAGCAACATGGCAAGAGGGTTCGACCATTCTGATTACGGGCGTTACCGCAGTCGCTCCCAATGACAGAGATCAAGATTTTTACAATGTTACATTTAATACGCCCGGCCTACTCTCAAACCTCAACATGAATCTGAACGGCAATACTATTCGCGGTGATATCAGAGTCGTCAATACCGGATCGGCGCGATGGTACTTGACGACGGCGCTCGCCACCGATACAGCAATCGTGACAATTATGGGCGACGTTATCGTTGAGGCTGGTCAGTTCTCGGTGCAGGGAACGAGTAATGCCCAAACAGTCTTCGAGGTGCATCATTACGGCAATATCGTGGTAACCGGCGGCAATTTTTCGATCGCGCGCGGTTCTCAAGCAGGCGGAACCACGACATGGTTTATGTATGAAGGCAATTTCTCCATGTCGAATGCGACGACCCAAAGTTCCACCGCAACGCCAGGTGGCGCTAAATTTATCTTTATGAAGGCAGGCACACAGACGCTGACGTTGGGCGCAGGAAATACGCTGAATGCTCTACCTATCGAGGTAAAGAGCGGCACGACGCTTGACATGGGCGCCAACCGGTTTGCCGGCAGCGGTATTTTTATATTGAATGAAAAAGCAACATTGATGACTTCTCTTGCCGGAGGTGTAGCTGAAGTTTTTAGCACGGTCACCGGGGCAGTGACTCTTACCGATGGCTCCAGCTTTGGGTTCAACGGCACCACCGCTCAAGTTACAAGCACTCGCATGCCGATGACCGTCACCGATCTGCTCAGCAACAACCCTGCAGGTGTAACACTCTCACAGCCAACGACCATCAACGGCAAACTGCGACTCATGGCGGGTGTGTTCGACAATACGATTCCCTTCACGCTGGGGCCGAACGGATCGATTTCGTATGAAGGAGGAAGCCTCAAGTTTACGGTCGCAGTTGAATCACGCGAGCGGAATCTTCCTGAAGCGTTTTTCATTGAGCAAAATTATCCCAACCCGTTCAACCCCTCGACGACCATACGATTCGGTCTGCCTTCTTCATCGCATGTGATTGTTGAAGTATTCAATATGCTTGGACAAAAAGTGGCGACGCTCTTTGATGGCCGCAAGGATGCCGGAGTGCATGACTTGCAGTTCGATGCGGCGAATCTCACCTCCGGTGTTTATCTGTACCGAATCCAGGCAGAAGATATTGTGAGCATTAAGCGAATGGTGTTCGGGAAATAAAAGTCCGAAGTCGAAAGTCCGAGGTCAAATGTCTAAAGTCTAATGGCGAGGCAGTTGGCCTGAATGGAATTGACTTGGTCATGCCGTGCGACAAATTCCGGCATCATCGCCAATCGATTCGAATGCTGAGGAAGTAATTCAACCCCATAAACCATCATAATATGGAGAAGGGTGCTATGAAAACCGCGCGATATACAATTTGGACGACTGCCGTCATTGCAATGTTCTTATCGGGATATGCCTTCGCACAGACAACGGGAGACTATCGTTCTGTTGCAACCGGCAACTGGAGCGTGGCTTCAACATGGGAGACGTTCGACGGAACTAACTGGATCGCCGCTACTAATGCTCCGGTGGGAACAGGAACCTTCACCGTAAGGGGAGACGATACGGTGCGGGTGGATGTGGCAGTGAGTATTGCCGGGTACGTCAAGTTGGAAGCGACCGGAGTTATTGAGATCGCCGCAGGCTCTTTGGCGTTTGGTGATGGAAGCA
>JBOHQZ010000233.1:0-8526 GCA_050732275.1 bacterium | reverse complement strand
CCGAGCTTCGGATCATCCGGCAACATCACCAAACGCGGTTCGGCGTAGAGCACGCCCAGTGCTTTGGCCAAGGGGCCAACCACCAGCGCCGCGTAAGGATGCGCCGAGCTGATTTGATCTTGCACGATGCTGCGCGCCAACGTTTCCTGCAGCTCCGGCGGCAACACTTTGGTGGGGTCTTTGTTGATTGAACGAAAGGCATACTGCTTGCCGTCTTTTCCAAGGAAGCGCAAGCTTTTGGTTTGCTGGCCGCCGCCGCGCTTCGAGGGCGTCAAGCCGCCGGCAAAGCGACTGAAATCGAGCACTTCGACCTGCAACGGCGTGGTCCACAAATCGCGATAATGCGCGCCAAAAAAGAACTGGTGCAGACCGCCGGCTTCATATTCAGAACCGGCAGCCACTGTCACCGTTGCTGCAGAATCCGGCGACGCTTGCCGAGCGCCTCCCTCCTGCCGCCCGGCGGCAGGAACAACAGCAGAGATCAAAATGAGAATGAGAAGATCAATCACGCGTTTCGTGCTCATTGACGACCTCAGATTTTAAGTTGGACAATAACTGGATAAATACCGATTGCGGACAGGATACTAAATTTTGGCCACAAGCGCAACTAAAAAATTAAAAAGCGCAAATTAGCCGGCACCGAAAACCGCCTTTGATCTTCCTATGAAAATAGGCCGGAGTGCAATGCTTTAGCATTGCGGAGACACGGCAACGGTAAACCGTTGCACTCCGATTTTCATCATTATCGGGTGCCCAACCGGGCATGGGAAGTTACTCTGAAAAAACTCGCGTTGACTTTTGAATGAATCTTTCTTATTTTGCAAACATGAAACCATCTACCTTATTTAACGATATCGCACAACTTCACTTCTTTTGCTCCATCATATCGGCCCGTTGGCGCATTTGCCTTTTTTTCTGTTTTGCGCCGTTTTGTTTGTCTGCGGCGGATCAAGTCATCATCATCGCCGGCAAAGGCGGCCAGCCGGAGTTCACCGAGAAATACGCGCAATTTGCCCGCCAACTGCACGACGTCTTGATTGCGAAGCAGAACTTTACGGCGGCGCAAATCACCTTGTTTACCGAAAGCGGCGCGAAATTGCCGATGACCAACGCCGCGTGTTTGGCCGACAATGTGCGTGCGGCTTTTGAGCGGCTTGCCGGTACTGTGCAAAAAAACGATCTCGTCGCGGTCGTGCTCTTCGGCCACGGCACGTTCGACGGCGATTGGGCAAAATTCAATCTCGAAGGCCCGGATTTGCGCGACCTCGACTTTGCGCAATTGCTGGAGCGCTTGCCCGCCGAGCGCCAGGTTTTCATCAACACCACCGCGGCGAGCGGGCCGTTCGTCGAAAAAATGTCGCGGCAAGGCCGGGTGGTCATGACCGCCACGCGCAGCGGCGACGAGCAATACGCTACGGTTTTTCCACAATTTTTTGTCGAAGCGTTTCTCAAGCCGGACGAAGCCGATCTCGACAAAAACAGCCGCGTCTCGATTTTGGAAGCGTTCGACTATAGCCGCGACCGCGTCGTGCGTTTTTACGAGAGCGCCAATCGCTTGCGTCCGGAGCATCCTCTGCTCGACGACAACGGCGACAATAACGGCAGCGAAACGCCGGCAGCGTATGGCAGCAGTGACGGCCAGCTCGCCGCGCGCACTTTTCTTGTTGCCAGCAGCACCGCGCCGCAACCCGTATCGAACCCCAACGATCCTTTGGAAAAAGAAAAAGCACGCCTGCTGGCGGAGATTGAAAATCTCAAAGCCCGCAAAAATACCTTGCCGGAAACGGAATATAATCGCAAGATCGAGGAATTATTTATTCGGCTGGCGAAATTGAATCGGCAGATTAAGGAGAAATAGAAGGAAGTCGTAAAGGACGTGTTTGCCGGCGCGCCCCTCAATATCGGCAGATCGTTTTATTCGGTAGGTTCCTCCAGATCAAACAAAAACACAAAGCCCGTTTTCAACCTCCCTGATGAAAACGAGCTCCGATTGCTGCACCTTATCGCGCGAGCTTTTCTTGGAGTCAAAGCCCACACTTCATGGCGCGGATTTCTCGCGCAGCCATCCCTTTGGGGCGGTTGCAACGAGATCGCTCTCACTTGCCCAGACACACACTCCCTGTGGCCGTTTCTATCCCTGGCGCATGAGGCTGTGTCGGCTTGCTTCCCTGCTGACTGATTCCATCCAGTCCTTTGCTGTTAGCCGATTCCACTTCTCAGCTTGCATCCCTGCTTTACCCCGCAGTCTTCTTCCCTGCTGACTGTTTCCATCCTCGGCCTGCTTCCCTATTGGCCGATTCCACCCCGCGATTTGCATCCCTGCTTTAAACCGCAGTCTTCTTCCCTGCTGACTGTTTCCATCCTCGGCCTGCTTCCCTGGTGGCCGATTTCCCTCGCAAACAAGACCGTATGAAGTCACCGGCGCTCGGTTGATTCCCAGACTCTACACGCTGGGCCGCCCGGACAACTCCGTGGTTCGTTGCGCTGGCGGGTTCGCGCCATGGAACGAACGCTTTTCGAGGTGGTCAATTGTTTTACGCAGGCGGCCGCGCTCGTGTTCCAACAGTCGAAGCTGTTGTTCAGCTTTTTCCAACTGTTTTCTGAGCGCCGCAACCGTATCCGCCGGCAACGTAATATAAATGTCCGGAAGAACGACTTCAGAGCGTAAAGGCGCCGAAGCTCTTGCCGGTTTAGCGGTTCTTGCAGACAGCACCGGCGGCCCAGGCTGTCTCAGGTTAATCGAGGTTGTCGGTTGTTTTTTTTCGGCGATACGCGCCGGACGAGAATCTTGTGAGTGCAGATTTTGCAGGGTGGGGCCCGCAATGATAACACCAAGCAACATCCATCGCACGACGTTCAACACACTTCTCCAGATTCCGTTACGCTGCCCGCCTTGGAATCTTGAGGTTGTTTCCGCCGGCGGCTGAAGAAATCGCCGCGCCCGGCGCGGAATAGTCCCCGTTTTTCCCTTCAACCATCTCGTCAGGAAATCCGGGGCCGTCAAACCTGCCTTTCCATGTTTCATAGCCCACTCCTTTGAGACTAAAGTTTCGCTCCATCCCTGGCCTGCGTCAAAGCAGGCCTCCCGAAGGCTCCCCTAAAAGGGTTCGGGTATGCCACAGCCCATTTAATTTGATTGAGCAACTCGCCCCCTCCACAGCGTTCTCTTGTCAAAGATAAAAGATCGATTCTGTGTTCATTACAGAGTTCTACAAAGCGCATGCCGTGAAACGACCAAAGCGTTCACGGCTATGGTCGGGGCAAATTATCCCGCTGTTTTGATTGAAGGCACAGGCAAAATTTTTAATTGCTTCGCACCAGCCCAGTGGTTGGTCGGTTCGAGCCGGCGCAACCGGTATGCTGAATCGATGTGACAGTATTTTTTGAACGCGGCCTAAGCGCTTTGATTTCGTCCTGTCCGCAGTGTGCTGAGGATGAGCAGATGTCGCGCGCAAGTGACGGCTTCTCGGTTAAAAGTTCTTGTTTTCGTCATTAATTATTTTTAATTTAGACGTGCAACGGCATGGCTAAAATTTTTGTCAACTTTTTGCTGCCCGCGCCAGTCTATATATGTGGTTGACGGCTTGAAAACAGGACATTGGCATGAGACAAGCATTTCCCAATATATTGAAATTTGCCGGCGCTTTGCTCGTTACCACAGCGATATTTTTTCTGATGTCGCCAGAGGAAAAAATCGACAACGAAGTGCTGAACGCTTCCATGGAGTTTTTGGGCAGCAAGCTTTTGGCGATGGTGCCGCAGGACCAAAAGCCGCACGTGGAAAAAGAGTTCGAGGCGTTTCGCGAGCAAACCCGCAACGGCGAAGTCAGCAACGAGCAATTTGAAGGTGTGGCGGTCGCCATTCTCAACGCGGAAGCCGAGGGCCGGAAGTTTCAGCTTCACGAAGTCGACAGCTTGCTGGCTTCGGTCAAGCAAGCCGAGGCGGCTCGCGCCGAAGACGAAGTCAAGCGCCACGAAGAGTTGATCGCCATGAGCGCGCGCGTGCAAGCGTTTCAGGAATTTGAGCATCACTGGAAAAAAATAATGCCGCCACCGCCGCCGGATTCTGCCGGGCCGCCTGGCATACCGCCGCGTCCCCCGCTGTATCGCATTTCGAGCAATTTTGTCGTCGAGATTGATACCGCGGCGATTACGGAAATAACCGTGAAGCACGCCGGGCATTTTGCCGAGCAAGCGCCGCAAGTGCTGGTGATGCCGCCGCGGGAAGTCTTTCGCGAGCTGGAGAGAGAATTGCCTGCGCTCAAATTTGAAATGCGAAAACTCAAGCAGCAAACTTTCCTGGCCGATAGCATGCGCAGAGCGTTCGGACGGAACCCGGAATACCAATGGAAGATGCACCAAGCCATGGTGCAGATTCAGGTGGCCGATAGCGTGCTGAAGGCTCTCGAACAAAATCCTCAATACCAGTCTCAAATGCGCCGGGCGAGATTCCAAACCCACAGAGCTGATAGCATACGAAAAGAGCGCATGGAACGATATCGCCGCGAGCGGCCGCCGATCCCCTCGGATCCTCCACTGCCACCGGAAGTGGCCGAGCCTGAGAGGAAAAAACCGCCGCAATAAAAAGCGCAGGACCCGTTGCGAATTTCAGCGATAAAAAAGTCTTGACTTTTGTTTGAATTCTTTTATCTTATATATGATAGATAACACCGCGGGGTGGAGCAGTCCGGTAGCTCGTTGGGCTCATAACCCAAAGGTCGCGGGTTCGAATCCCGCCCCCGCTACAAAAACAAGTAATTGATTTTGTGTAGAAAGGGAATCCCTGTGATTCCCTTTTTTATTTTGGGGCTGGGATAGCTGGGGAAAGGAATGGACAAAGAATGATGCAGAATGATGCAAAGAAATGATGCAAAGAATTGTAGTCGCATTTTGCGAAGGCATCCAGTTGCGTCGCAAATATGCATGCATTGATCGCGTTCCGGCGTGGACATGCACCGTGAGCAAATGTCTTATCCTTATTCGCCGAGATAAGCAATCTGACGATGTCGCGGCCCGCCGCAGCGCGATACAATTCCACCAACACTCAGTAGTACTGTGACCTGCCGTCCACCACCTGCGGCCAAAGCAAAAGCTTGCATAGCGCCTTATTCTCTCGGCACAAATTTTGTCCTTTAAAGTTTGGTGTTTGAATTTCGACGTCGAGGTGGAAGGGATTCAGTTGCGGCTGTGATTGAACTTACCTCACGAATCCGCGTCCGATTTCTTAACCACAGGTACCGACATCTTACAATTTCGTAAAACCAACTTGGGACAACGTTTCAGAAATGATACAAAAAATAGGCAGCTCGACTGGTGGGCACAAAATCAGTAAAATTGTCTTTTCCTTCATAATAGCATTCTTCTCCACAAATACCGCAATTTTCGCCCAAAATTTTTGGCAACCAACCAACGGGCCGTTTGGCGGCGATGTGCGCGCGCTCGTGGTCAATTTAAACGGGGATATTTTCGCCGGACACGATGGCGCCGGTGTCTATCACTCGTCCGATAATGGTGCAAGCTGGACGGCAAGCAATTCCGGTTTGACGAATGGGATCGTAAATGCGTTAGCGCTCAATGCCAATGGCGATATTTTCGCTGGAACCTTGGATGGAGTTTTTCGCTCAGCCGACAACGGCGCGAGTTGGACGGCGGTTAGCACCGGTTTGACCAACAGGCGCGTGCGCGCGCTCATCATCCAAAGCACCGGCGACATTTTTGCCGGAACCGAGGGTGGCGGCGTTTTCCGCTCGACGGATAATGGCGCGAACTGGACAGCCGTTAACACAAGTTTGACGGATACTTTTGTCCAAGCTTTGGCGATCAATAATACGACGAGTGAAATTTGGGCCGGCACCAACACCGGCGGCGTTTTCAGAGCCAACACGGCAAATATGCGCTGGGTGGCAACCAACTCGGGTTTGCCGAATCCCATTTCCATTCGCTCATTAACGATCAATGCGAGTGGCCATGTTTTCGCCGGCACGAACGGCGACGGTGTTTTTCGCCTGCTCAGCACAACGGCTTCCTGGGCGCAAATCAATTCCGGCCTTATGAATCTTCTTATTCCTTCACTTTATATACATTCAAATGGAGACGTCTTTGCGGGCACCGAAGGCGGCGGAATTTTTCGCTCGACGGACAATGGCGCTACCTGGTCGGCCGCGAATACCGGTTTGGGAATCATGGTTGTGCAAGCTTTTATGCGCAATACGCTCGGAACGATTTTTTCCGGAACCGTCGGCGGCGTTTTTAGCTCTGCGGACAATGGCGCGAGCTGGACGGAAATCAATTCCGGCATGACCACGTCATGGATCAATGCGTTGGTGACCAAGTCCACCGGCAATATTTTTGCGGGCACCGACGCCGGCCGCGTCTTTCGCTCGAAGGATGATGGCGCGAGCTGGACACTTGTCAGCACCGGTTTATCGAATGACGCCGTTCAGTCGATTCAGGCGCTCGCCATCAGCCCGACTACCGGCGATGTTTTTGCAGGCACTGCCAACGCCGGCGTTTATCGTTCATCCAATGATGGCGACACGTGGACGCAAATCAACAATGGTTTGTCGGAAACAAATGTGTTCGCGCTGGCGATCAACAGCAGCGGCCATGTTTTTGCCGGCGGCGCGATTGATGGCATGGCGCGCTCGACGGACAATGGCGCCAACTGGACCGCTATCAATATTGGCTTGACGAACACGACTATTCTCTCGCTCGCGATCAATGCAAGTGGACATCTCTTTGCGGGAAGCGCCGCCGGCCTGTTTCGATCGACCGACAACGGCGACAATTGGACGCTCTTGACGAACGGCATTCCCTCTTCTGCAATGCTTGCAGCAACGATCACCCCGAATGGGCATATTTTTGTGGGATCGCAGCGCGGCTTGGCTTATCGGTCAATCGACAACGGCGATAGTTGGGCGCCCGCCAATTCCGGTTTGCCTTCAACCTCCAATGTGTTGGCGCTATCGAGCAACGCGGCCGGGCACGTTTTTGCCGGCACCAGTGCCGACGGCGCATTTCGCACGACCGATGAGGGCGCAAAATGGGGGACCATCAACACCGGTCTCACGCCAAAACTCGTGCGATCATTGACCATCAAAACAACGGACGGGTTTGCCTATGCAGGAACCGGTACCGGAGGAGTTTATCGGAGCGTCGCCTCAACCGCACCGCCGGCAGTTTCTTTTTCCAGCGATAGTTTGAAATATGGCAATGTACTGGTTAATTCCAATTCCGATTTAATTGTTACGTTAACCAATACGGGTTTTGCAGATTTGTCGATCAGCAGCACGAGTCTGTTAGGCGCGAATTCAAATCAGTTCAGCATCGTTACCGGCAGCGGAGCAGGAACACTTGCACCGAATACGTCGCGTAGTATTACTTTGCGATTTGCGCCACCCAGCACGGGAAGCAAGCTCGCGTATTTCGTTTTGAATAGCACCGCCGCGAGCACGCCGGACACGGTGACATTAACCGGCACTGGCATCACGCCACTCGTCTCCTTCTCCAAAGATAGCTTGAAATACGGCAACGTGTTGGTCAATTCAAATTCGGATTTGATTGTGACATTGACCAACACCGGCACGGCGGATTTGTCGATTGGCAGCACAAGCCTTGATGGCGCGAATGCGAATCAATTCAGCATCGTCACTGGCGGTGGAACCGGAACACTCGCGCCGAATGCGACGCGCGACATCACGCTGCGATTTGCGCCAACCAGCACGGGAAGCAAACTCGCGTATTTCGTTTTGAACAGCACCGCCGCGAGCACGCCGGACACGGTGACATTAACCGGAACGGGCATTACGCCGGGTGTTTCATTCTCGACGGACAGCTTGAAATACGGCAATGTCTTGGCCAATGCAAATTCAAATTTGACGGTAAGATTGACCAACACCGGCACCGCAGATTTGTCGATTACCAGCACGAGTCTTGCGGGTGCGAATGCGAATCAATTTAGCATCGTCACTGGCGGTGGAACCGGAACACTCGGGCCGAATGCGACGCGCGACATCACGCTGCGCTTTGCGCCAACGAGTGTTGGAAACAAGCTTGCGTATTTTGTCTTGAATAGCAATGCATCAAGCACGCCTGACACGTTGACTCTCACAGGCACTGGAATTACGCCGGGTGTTTCATTCTCGACGGACAGCTTGAAATACGGCAACGTGTTGGTCAATGCCAATTCGGATTTGACCGTGACCTTGACCAACACCGGCACCGCGGATTTGTCGATCACGAGCACGAGCCTCGCTGGTGCGAATGCGAATCAATTCAGCATCGTCACTGGCGGTGGAACCGGAACACTCGGGCCGAATGCGACACGCGACATCACGCTGCGATTTGCGCCAACCAACACCGGAAACAAACTCGCGTATTTTGTCTTGAACAGCACCGCCGCGAGCACGCCGGACACGGTGACATTAACCGGAACGGGAATTACGCCGGGTGTTTCATTCTCGACCGACAGCTTGAAATACGGCAATGTGTTGGTGAATGCGAATTCGAATTTGACGGTACGATTGA
>JBOHQZ010000232.1:0-8533 GCA_050732275.1 bacterium | reverse complement strand
TTCAACGTGCCGCGCCCAAGCGAGGTGAAGCTACACATCTTCAACCTCAACGGCCAGCTCGTGCGTACGCTGGTGAGCGACGATCTGCCGCAAGGCGTCCACCAACGGCGCTGGAACGGCCGCAATAACGCCGGTTATCCTATCGCCAGCGGAGTTTATCTGTATCGCTTGCAAGTGGGTGAGAAAGTGTACAATGGCCGGGTGCAAATGATCAAGTAAAGAGCAAATTCTTTTCAAATTCCGGCACCGACATTCCTTGCCGGCGGAGGCGCTCGATTTCTTTGAGGACGAAATTGTCGGTCATGCCGGCGATAAAATCGACGATCAGGCGTGGCCCCGATCCTTCTTCTGAAATTTCCAATGAGGAAAGCCGCGGCATGAATTGCCGGTCTTGATAATATAACTTGAAGAGCGTGCGCAAAATTTCCCGCACTTGCGCATCCGCTTTTTGGACCGCCGGCACGAAAATAATGTGTTGATAAATGAACGCATTTAAAGCCTTTTGGAGAGGGTCGATCTCGTCGCTAAAACGCACGAGCTCTCGATCAAAAAAGTTGAGCCTTTGGCATCGGCCGGCAAACTTCTCGACTTGCTGCAAAGTTTGTTGAATGATATCGCTGACCAACAAATTGATCAGGCCGTTGATCAATTGATTGCGGTAAAGATAATGGTCGCCCTCCTCGTGCGGACCGGCCGCAGAAGCCTCGGAACCGTCAAGCAATTGGGCAATCGGTAGCCGGGCTTCTACGCGTTGAACGATTTCGAGCCGGCGCATTTCTTCGATCTCGACCAGCCCGGCGCGCAAGCCGTCTTCCAGATCATGGGTGCGTTGCGCCACCTCATCGGCAATGGCCACCACTTGGCCTTCGAGTGTCGTCGCGGCGTCCAACTCGAATGCAAGATCAGCAACGTCAAATGCCGGATAGTTATATTGGCCACGCTTGAGGCGCGTGTGTTTGAGAATGCCTTCGCGCACCAGCGCTGTCAGGTTCAAGCCGGCAACTTCATATTTCTGTTCCAGCACATCGACGACGCGCAGCGATTGATAATTGTGCTTGAAGCCGCCAAACCCCGGTTTTCCACGAGAGGCTGCTAACGCCAGAGCAGGATCGAGCAAGCCCTCGAGCGGGTCGCGGCCTTGCAAAATCTCGTTGAGCACGGTTTCACCCAAATGGCCGAACGGCGTGTGGCCGAGATCGTGACCGAGCGCAATCGCCTCCACCAAATCTTCATTCAATCCCAAAGCCCGCGCCATCGTCCGCGAAATTTGCGCCACCTCCAGCGTGTGCGTCAAGCGCGTGCGAAAATGATCGCCCTCGGTGATCAAAAAAACTTGGCGCTTGTGCTTGAGCCGGCGAAACGCACGCGAATGAATGATGCGATCCCGGTCGCGCTGAAAGGCCGTGCGATATTCATGCTCGTTTTCCGCAAACCGCCGCGTGGCATGCGCGCCAACATTGCTGCACGCATACGGCGCCAGCCATTGGGATTCAAACTTTTGCCAGTCGGCGGCGGTGCGGAGGGAAAATAGTGGGCCGGGTGCGTTCATTTTAGTCGAAAATGAAACGGAAAAGCCACCCAGACATCAACCGGCTTTCCCTCCTTCATGGCAGGGTTAAATATGAACTGTCGTGCAGCGTCGATGGCAGGTTGATGAAATGTTGGATCACTGTTCCCCGTAACGAGCACCTCCCTCACCCCACCTTTGTTATCAACCCAGACCTTGACCCACACGTCACCTTCAAGACCGGTCTTACGTGCCGTATCCGGGTAAACCGGGTTTACGCTTTTAACGATCTCGGGCGCTTTATCAAATATAACATCGTCAGAAGGTGGTGTCTGATCGTTAGATGTAGACATCGTCGTTTCCTCCGGTTTGCTCGAAGATGTCGTCAACGGCTTGTTGCTGCACGAGATCGGCCAAACAACAAAAAAGAGAAAAAACGAAATCATCATGCGTTGCATAGACTCCCTCCGTTGTTGGTTATTCTGCGGAATCTTCGGAAATGTTCGCTTCCGAAAAAACTTCTGCCTCGAAGATAAAAATTTCAGCATTCGGGTCCTTCCACCCCTCTGCAGGCAAGCCCGCCTTTTGACAAACGTGTTCTAAAAAAGTCTCCACGCCGGCAGGCGAGGCCTCCCAATTATGATGCAGCGCAACCTGCGGCAGCAGCAAGCCTTGATGAGGGCCGAGGCGCACCATCACGCCGTGCTTGCCCGGCATAATTTCAGCCGGCGAAGTGATTTTACCCAGTGGCGACAAAACCGAAATCTCGATCTCAACCTGCGGCAGCTCGCCGGCGCTCAACGGCTCGAAGCGCGGATCGCGCGACGCCGCCGAAATCGCCGTCTCCTGCAAAGCCTCCAAAAGCGAGCGCGACTCCTCAACATAGCCGATACAGCCGCGCAGATGCTCGCCAATATGCAAACTGACAAAAACGCCGGCATGAAGCTCGTTCAAGCCTGACGATTCCGCCAGCGGCAACGGCAGCCCGGCCAAGTATGCCGCAATCGTGTTGCGCGCCAGTCGCAAAAGGTCACGCTTTTGCGCCTCGGAAAGCACAAAGCTTTTTTCTACGGAAGACATTGCTTTTTTGCCAAATTCTCTTTTGCGGCCCACTAAATGCGCGAAATACACTAAAACGGCTTTTCGGGTGTCTCGCAGAAATTGATTCAACTGTGGCTATTGGGAGCTAATCTTGTTTTATTCATTCGTTCTGTCCGCCCCTTGCTTTGTGCCGGAAGAGACACCGAACGTAGCAGCAACATAGCCGACGACGGTGCTGCGATCACCGCTGATATCACCGGAATTTTGATAGCGCAAAATATCGGCCGTATCGGCGCCAAGTGCTCTGGCCGCGAGCATCGCGGCCACCACCGGTCCCCCGCCGCACGCCTGGCAAACTTCTTCTTCCAGCGCGTAGTGCAACGCCTCGGGATCAAAAGCGCGAAGATGCTCGATGAAACGCGCATCGGTTTCAACCGCCTTGTCATAGGAAAGATAATGTGAAAGATCGGAACTCGCCAAAATCAGCATGGAAGTTTCGCGGGCCAGCGCCGCCAAATGCTCTCCCAACAGCTTGCACAGCTCCCAATCCTGCTGCCCCATCACCACCGGCACGAGACGAACCTGCGGCCAGATCACTTGCAGAAACGGCAGCTCTACTTCCAAAGCATGCTCGCGCAAGTGCCCGCGCCAATCAGCCATGATATACTCATCGGCAGCCACCAGCGCTGCGGCGAGTTCTCGAGCCACCGGCACCTCGCCGAGCGGCGTGCGATAAGCATGTCCGGTGAAAACGGAAATATATGGGAAGATTTCGCGATGGCTCGGCGCGATAACGACGGCCGTGGGAGAAAATTGATTCGTTGTTGGTGGAAGGGTTGCGCCAGTGGCGAAACGAGCCTGCAGCGTTTTGAATGTATACGCCGCTACCGAGCCGGAATACATGTAACCGGCGTGCGGGGCAATGGCGGCAACTATGGATAGGTCGGAATATCGAGGCGTCGCAGCTTCCAAGAGCGTCGCGACATTACGGCGCAGCTCGCCGGTGTCTTCGGGATAAAACATTCCCGCCACTGCCGGCGCGCGAATATCTCCCGAGTTGATCGCACGCATGGGTTGCTCACTTGTGTAAATTAGATTTTGTGAGACATAGCTTACACAGTACGATAATAAAAACTTATTACAATGTCAATTAGAATTTTCCCAGGAAATCGCGCAGTCTAGCGTTGACCTCCGCCGGATTCTCCAAGCTGGCAAGATGACCGGCATTCGATATCAAATGCAATTGTGCGTGGGGAATCCCTTGCGCCATCGTTTCCGCTTCCTGTCTGGGAATGATAAGATCATCGGCGCCGGCAATCACCAAAGTTGGCGCCGCAATTTGAGGCAGCAAATCCACCGAGCTTGGCCGCGCGGCCATTCCGCGCAGCGAGCCGGCCAAACCGTTGATCGAAGTCGCCAGCATCATTTGCCGCACTCGAGCGACGAGATCGGGCCGGGAAGCGGTGGTGTTGGCAGCCAACATTTTCGGCAACATTGATTCGGCTACAGCGGTAGCGCCTTCGCGTTCGGCGCGCAACGCGAGTTTTTCGCGGCCGGCCTTGCCTTCTTCGGAGTCCGCTCCCGCGCGCGTGCAAAAGAACACGAGGCCGCGCACTTGTTGCGGAAAACGGCGCTGGAAAGCGAAGCTGATATAACCGCCCATCGAATGCCCGGCCAAAACGACCGGGCCGCATTGGCGTTCTTCGAGCAACGCACTGAGGTCGTCCGCAAACGTGCTCATGTGATAAATGCCAGCCGGCGCTTCACTCTCGCCGTGGCCGCGCAAATCCGGCGCGATGACGCGAAAATTCTTTGCCAGCGTTTCAACTTGCGGCTGCCAAATGGCGCGGCTCAACGGAAAGCCGTGAACAAATAAGATGGGTTGTCCTCGCCCCTCGTCAATGAAAGAGAGACGAACGCCGTTAATGGTGGCAATCATTTTTGTCTCTAATTTTCAATTTATTGCTGCGGTTGCCCTGCGGCTTAGCCTTTTCGTTGCAGCTCTTTTTTGTATTCTTTGCTCTTCTCGCTGCAAAGCTTAAAAAAGCAATTGTAGTTGCGTTTCATGATCGTTCTTCTCCAAACTTCGCCGCGCTAATTGATGAATCTGTTCTTCCAGCCAGGCGATGTACAGTCGATGCGTCCCGCGTTTTTCGATGGCGGCAACGCAAAGCGCGCGCACGGCTTTGGCGTAGTGCGGCCAGTGTTCTCGCACGGCCGGCGGCAGCTTGAGATAGGTTGGCGCGTCGTCACAGAACAGCTCGCTGCGCGCCAGAGTCCAAATGTCACAGGGCTTCTCCCCGCCGGGAATGCGTTCGGTGAAAGCTTCGCGACCATTCTGGCAATGCGACAAACCTTGCACCAAATGCGTCAATTCGTGGCCGATCGTATTGTATGACAATTTCCGCACTTTCAGACGAATCGTCAATTCGGCTTCGGCGTGGCGAGGCACGAGCGCGCTGCCGAGGTGTGCGCGCGTATAACCGACGGTCAGAGTTTTGCCGTGCAATTCCGGAAAAAGCCGCAAAGCCGCCTCCAACATGAAATGGGCCCGTCGCGTCAGGCGCTTTTTCATCAACGGGGTGAAGCGAAGAGACATTCGGGTTATTTTTTGCTCGACGTTTACTGAAACACTTTTTATCTTGCAAATTTGGATAGCAGCCATTTTGCCGAAGTCGAGTTGAGCTTCGAGCAGCTCGACTTTCTCGACTGGCTGCTCGCCGGTCAAGTCAAGCGTCTGCGGGTTGATGAAGCTGTTTAGATCGCATCAACTTTTTTACACGATCAAGCGCGCACCAGCAACCAACCGCCGGCAACGAGCAACCCGACAGGCGTAGCCAGATTCACTGATCCAAGGCCTCGACGACGGTTTTGAGGTTCATGAAGAGCAGGCCTTTCATCTCCTCGCGAACGCCGGCGTGCTCATCGTCATTCATTTCAAAGAGCGCTTCCACGGCATAACGCAGCACGTTGATCTGATTGTGTCCTTTAAAAATTTTCTCGACGGCGTCTTCAAAATCCTCCGGTGATTCGCCCATGAGATACTCGGCCATTTGGTCCGTGCGCTCGATAAACTGATCCAGACGCTTCTCCCCAATGCGCTTGGGCCGTGGCGTGCCCTGCCGCATCATCTCCCAAATCGTGATGCCGAGATAGAGCAGCAGCTCGCGCTCATCCTGGTTCAAGGCTTCATAGTCCGCCGCCATCAGAAAGGCGAGGATTTCCGGCTGTTCTTTCTCCAGGCGCTTGACAACTTGCGGCACCTCGTCCAACGGCATCTGCGCCATTTTCTTCCAGGTGCGCTCGACGATTTTATCGGAGAGGGTTTGCATACCAGTCCCTTAAAAGTGGCATTTTGCTTCGGGGCAAAAATTTTCAACCGCTAATGCACCCGAATAGACGCGAATTTTTAGTCGCGTTAATCGGCGTCCATTCGCGGTTTAAAAGCTCTTTAGTGCCGGTTTGTTCGGAATTGCCTCTCATGGGTTAACCCGCCTCGACCACTTTCTTCCATGCCGCCTCCAGCTCTTTTTCCGTAAGCTCCGGAAAAAGAATGAAGCCCAATTTCTTGGCATTCTCGAGGGCAATATCCAACGCTTGCCTATAATCATCCGCCGGAGCGTTGAAGTCGAGCTTCGCGTGCATACTGACGAAAATCATTTGCGCGGTATCAGCGATAAATTTATCCCGCTCTTTTTTCCGGTCGGACTGCAGTTGGGCGATGTATTTTTTGTGATAGGCGCCGGTAAATTCCATGATGTTTCCCTCCTTGCAAATTGGTGATGGCTACCCCTTGCTCATAACATCATTACAACGGCATGAACGATAGATCGAAAGCGCGCTCGACGAACCAGCCCAGACCAAAGAGCAAAATCACGGAAGAAAAAACGATTACGACCTGGCGCTGGAATTTCTTTTTGGCCAGCCATAGCGTCAGCGGGAAAAAAACGGCGACGATGCAAAGCTGGCCGATCTCAACGCCGGCGTTGAAGGCGAGAAGCGACGGCACCAAACCGGTGGCCGGCAGGCCGAGATCACGCAACACATTGGCAAAACCGAACCCGTGAACGAGGCCGAAAATAAATGTGAGAACCCAGCGGTGGCCGGCCTGGGAAATCACAAAATTCTCCGCGGCGACGTAGGCGATGCTCAAAGCGATGCCGGACTCGATAATGGTCGAGGGTAGCTTCAAAATCTCGAGCGCGGCCAGAATCAAGGTGAGGCTATGCGCGACGGTGAAAGCGGTGACAATTTTGACCAGATTGATGAAACGGCCGCCGATCACGATCAGCGCAAAGAGAAACATGATGTGATCGTAGCCGAGAAAAATATGCTCGATGCCGAGTTTGGTGAATTCGCCGATCTGGCCGAGCAGTGAAACCTTGCCGCCGAGGGCAAAGCGCTGGCGCGAATTGCCGCTTGAAAATACCGCTTGCTGAATTTGCTCGCCGACCACGATTTTAGCGAGGTTTTTATGCCGCTCGCCAAATTTTTCGAAGAAGCCGATATTCAGCGAAATTTCAGCCGGCAGGCCGTTTAGTTTTTTGGCAAAACTGCAATTTAAAAAGACATTGCCAAAATCATCCTGCGAGAGTCCGCCGAGCCGCCGCTCCAGTTCAGCCGGCGAAAAATTTACTGCTAAAGTTACACTCTGCTCGACATAATCGTAGATTACGGGCATCGCCGCGAGCAGCTCGTCGCGCGTGACGTTTCGATCTTGGTCGGTATCGAGCGTGAAATTTCGTTGCAGGTCGGAGGTATCGAAAGTGAAAACAGCTTGCAAGCTATCGGAGGTGACGACGATTGCCGTATAACTGGAGTTCAAATCGTGGGGACTGGCCGGTGCCGCCACCAGCACGGCGCCGATCAGCAGCGGAAAACACATAAGCTTCTTCCAGCGCGGCCTTGGCCTGATCCGCCAAAAATCTTTTGCTCGCATCACTTTGCAGGCATTACCTTTTGGGTTAAAAAAATGGCATCCCTTTGACATGGGCGCGATTCCGGTTCCTCTAATACCTCGACGTTATCGCCACTTCCGTTCCGAGTTAGCGTCACAATTCCGTAGATCACGCCGTCTCTAGACGAAGCCCAATAGCCGCAGGGATGCCTTTTTCCAAACTCAGTGATTTTGCTCTATCAAATTTCTCAAAACTAAAATAACAAAGATAAAGCGCAATGTCAAGCAAAATTAAGCCGGCTTCGGCGGCGGCAGCAAGAGGTCATATCGTATTACCCTCAAAAACTTTCATGACCGCGAAGATTTTGTAGCGCCGGCTGCCAGCGTAGCTTTTGCTTGCAGACTGGCAATCTGCGCTACGAGACTATCTTGCCAACAGCATTTTCTTGCGAGCGATATTTGCGCCGGCGCGCAATTCGTAAAAATAGATTCCACTATTCGATCGCGCAGCGTCAAAAATCAACGAATGTTTTCCGGCGGGCTTGTTTGCACTCTTCAACAACGTTATCACCTCGCGGCCCGCGAGATCGTACACCTGCAAAGTCACCGGCAGCGGCCGGTCAAGCGTGAAAGTGATCGTCGTCGTTGGGTTGAAGGCGACAAGCTTTGTACCGCCGCATAAATAGTCCGGTCATTCCTCTTGGCAGTGGAGATTTTGGGAATCTCCGATTGCGGGTTGCTGACTTGATAGACTTGCGTCCAGTTGCTGCCATAATCCGTGCTCCGGAAAATGCGGCCTTGCGTGCCAGCACCGCCCAACAAAATTCCTCCGCCAGCCGCCACGACCGTGCAGAACCCAGCTCCTTGGGTAATGGCAGGGATTAAAATCCGCGACCACGTGCGTCCGCGATCAAAGCTGCGAAAAAAAATGTCACGCGGGTTCTGGCGATTGTACAAGGCCCCCACATAGATCGTATCAGGATGGTTCGGCTCGGCCACTATGGATTCTCCATTGAAGAACAATGCCATATCAGGCAGAGCGTGAGACCACGTTTGACCGTCGTCCCGGCTGAGATAACCTCCCGAGC
>JBOHQZ010000231.1:0-8534 GCA_050732275.1 bacterium | reverse complement strand
GGTGCTCGTCGAGGAAGAGGGCAATTTCGATGCGTATGTGTGCAGCCTGGATGACCCGTTCAATCTCACCTCCGCGCGCTGGTACAAAGGCAAGCTCGACCCGAACGGTAATTTTCAGGGCACGAGTACTGACGGCGTTGAATTCCAAGGCAAGATTCAGGGCGATCAGTTTAACGGCACTTTGCGCAACACGGCGCAACAAACTTTTGCCTTCAGTGGCGCTGCGGTACCTGCTGGTGGCAAAGCCGGTCTCTACCGCGGCCTCGGGAAGTACGAGAATGAAGACGTGATCGTTGGGACTGTTTTGAGTATCGACGGTTCTTTTGCGGCGACTGCTCAATATAAGAGCGCGCTCAAGTTTGTCAGCCCGGTCGCGAGTCCCCCCGTCGAGCTCGGCAATAATCGCCTTGGCGTCAACATTGGGCCCAGCGGCGTGCAAATAACGGTTGAACTGGTGACGACGCTGAAAGGGCAGTCAATATTCTGAATGGAGCATCTGAAGGCTGGCGCGGCCTATTCCTGCACGCAACCGATAAGCCTCGCCAGCGCCGAACGCATTGGAAATATTTTGCAATATTTGCTTTTCGGAAAAGGACCGCTGACCTCAAACGTTGCTGAGGCGGCAGGATTCATTGAAATAGCGTATTCCCTCAGTGAAGGGGGGTAGCGCAGACATCTTGTCTGCAGTCTGGAAGACTGCGCTACGATTTTCCCCCTGTGACTGAGGCATTACGAAATAGCATCTTTTCCCCTTGACTTTGTGCATAAAGTTTAAGAACTTTCTATCGTAATTAACCTTCGTGGGGGCCGGCTTCAACGCGTTTCATTGGTCTTTCATTTTCCAGTCCGGCTCCCTGCGGGCGTAGCCCTGAATTTTTTGCCGCTTCTCTTCGTCTGAAAGTAGCAATGAGGAGGGTGAAAAATGATTGGTCAAACCATTTCTCACTACAAAATCCTCGAAAAGCTCGGCGGCGGGGGCATGGGCGTGGTTTACAAAGCCCAAGACCTCAAGCTCGACCGCTTCGTCGCCCTCAAATTTCTCCCACCTCATCTCAGCGCGGATGAAGAAGAGAAGAAGCGCTTCATTCACGAAGCCAAAGCTGCGTCGGCGCTGGATCATCCAAACATTTGCACGATCTATGAAATTGATGAGACCGAGGATGGGGCAGACTGCGTCCGTAGGATGTTTATTGCTATGGCCTACTATGAGGGCGAAACGTTAAAGAAGAAAATTGAACGGGGTCCACTGCCCATCGACCAAACGCTTGACCTCGCCATTCAGATTGCACAGGGTTTGGCGAAGGCGCACGAGCACGGCATTACCCATCGGGACATCAAACCGGCGAATGTGATGATCACCAAAGATGGCATCGTGAAGATTGTCGATTTCGGTTTGGCGAAGCTGGCAGGTGTTGTTGGACTCACGAAAGCCGGTATAACCCTGGGTACGCCGGCATATATGTCGCCGGAGCAAGCGCGCGGCGAAGAGGTCGATCATCGCACCGACATCTGGTCTCTCGGCGTTGTTCTGTATGAAATGCTCATCGCACAACTACCGTTTCGCGGCGAATATGAAGCGGCGATGATGTATTCGATTTTAAATGAAGAGCCGAAACCGCTTGCAGATTTACGAGCTGATGCTCCAAACAAATTGCAGCAGATTGTCGAGAAGGCCATAACCAAAAATCCTGACCAACGCTACCAGCATATACACGAGATGCTGACTGATTTAAGCGCTCTCAAAAAGCAGCTTGAATCTGAGTCCGCCAAAGAATCAGATAGCGAGAAGAAGCCTGCGCCTTCCATTGCGGTGTTGCCGTTTGCGGATCTAAGCCCGCAAAAGGATCAGGAATATTTTTGCGATGGCATGGCCGAAGAGCTGATCAATGCGTTGACCAAGATCGAGGCCTTGAAAGTGGTGGCCCGAACCACGGCGTTCTCGTTCAAAGGCGAGAAGTTGGATGTTCGGGAAATTGGCAGGAAACTCAATGTGGAGACGCTGGTGGAAGGTAGCGTGCGGAAAGCCGGCAACCGCGTGCGCATTACCGCGCAGCTTGTCAACGTGGTCGATGGCTACCATCTCTGGTCCGAGAAATATGACCGCGAGATGGAGGACATCTTTGCCATTCAAGACGATATCGCCCAGCAAATCGTCGCTGCCTTGAAAATCAAGTTAATCGGCGAGCCGAGCGTGCCGCTGGTGAAACGGTATACCGAGAATCTGGAGGCGTATCACCTGTATTTGAAAGGCCGCTACTATTGGAACAAGCGGTATGAAGGGCTGCTGCAAAAGGGGATGGAATGTTTCGGCCAGGCATTGGCAAAAGATCCTGACTACGCCCTGGCTTATGCCGGACTGGCCGACTCCTATTCGATACTTGGTATCTATCATTTCCTTCCGCCCAAAGAGGCCTTTTCAAGAGCCAAGGCCGCAGCGGAGAAGGCGCTGAAGATTGATGAGAGTCTTGCCGAGGCTCATACCTCGCTGGGTGCCATCGGATTTTGTTACGATAAGGCGCTCGATATAGATCCTAACTCGGTCGTAGCGCTCGCGTACATCGCTTTTCCTTATTTTCAAAAAGCAATGTATGAGGAAGCGATTGCCTCGTTACAAAAGGTGATAACGCTTTGGAAAGGAAACACATTCTGGCTGGCGGCGCTCGGACTGGTTTACGCCGGGTCGGGTAAGAAGGATGATGCGCAGAAAGTGCTCCACGAGCTTGAGGAGAGGTCAAAGCAGCAGTATGTCGCCCCGCTTGAATTTGTCTGGGTCTATGCGGGGTTGAATGAAATGGATCAAACATTCGAATGGCTCAACAAGGCTTATGAGGAACGGAATGTCCTATTTCGGCTCAAGACCGAACCTACTTTTGATCTCCTGCGCTCGGATCCGAGGTTTGAAGAGTTGTTGCAGAAAATTGGGCTACGCCCTTAGATTATTTTTTAAGGAGAAGGAAATGAGCCACAGCCTTAATCGCAGAGACTTTTTGAAGCAGAGCACGTTGACGGCAGCCGCACTTGCCGTTTCTTCGCTTGATGCGCTGGCTATAAATCAAAAGCGTCTTCAACGAAGCGGCGCTCCCAAGAAAGTGATTGTCATTGGCGCCGGGTTGGCAGGATTGTCGGCTGCCTACGAGCTGACACAAGTAGGGCACGAGGTGATCATTCTCGAAGCGCGCACTCGTCCGGGCGGCCGCGTTTACACGCTGCGCGAGCCTTTCTCGGATGGAATGCATGCCGAGGCCGGCGCCTCATTCCTTAACGATTATTGCCATCATGTGATGAGATATGTCAAGCTTTTCGAAATTCCCCTAATTCCGGCTGTTCCTCCGAAAGACTTGGCTTTTGTTTATCACATTCGCGGCAAGCGTGTGAAAGTCAAGCCTGGCGAGGCAGTCGATTGGCCGCTTGATTTAACACCTGAGGAGAAAAAATTGGGCCGTGGTGGCATGTTGGTGAAATATGTCATGTCCGTCGTCAAGGAACTTGGCAATCCTGCTGGTCCGAGCTGGCCACTGGAGTCCGTGAAAAAATTCGATCAAATGACGTTTTCAGAATTTTTGCACAGTCGGGGCGCCTCGCCAGACGCGGTCGCGCTTTTGCGGTTGGGTTTTCCGGATATTTTCGGAGACGGCGTGGACACAGTTTCAGCGTTGCAGTATCTCCGGGACATGGCGCTCTATCCTACCGGAATGCTTGGGTATGTGTTCAAAGGCGGCAGCGATCTTCTGCCCAAGGCATTTGTGGCGAAGCTTGCGGGCAAGATTTATTACGGCACGCCCGTAGTTCGAATAGAGCATGATGCACAGAAAGTACGAGTCGTCTTCTTGCAGGCGAGCTCACATCAAACGATGGAGGCAGATCATCTCGTTTGCGCGATTCCATCTTCAGTTCTCAAACCTCTCGAAGTCTCGCCGCCCTTTTCGCCTGAGAAGTGCCGTGCGATAGACGAGTTGCAATATACCTCGATAGCGCGCGTTTACTTGCAATCGCGAAAGCGCTTCTGGATCGATGAGGGTGTCACAGGCAATGCCGATGTCGACCTGCCGATCATGAGAGTTGTCGAACACCCGCTGTTTCAGCCTCATAGCCGGGGAATTCTTGAAGCCTACATGTCGGGTTCGCGAGGGCGGCAAGCAACGGCGATGACGGAGGAGGAGCGCATTCGCTTTGCGCTGGAACATATGGAAAAAATCCATCCTGGCATTCGCGCAAACTTTGAAGGCGGAATCTCGCATTGTTGGGATGAAGACAAATGGGCTCGTGGTGCCTTTTCTTGGTATAAACCGGGGCAAACAACGAATTCGTTTCCATCCTTGGCAGGCGCGGAGGGGCGAGTGCACTTTGCAGGAGAACACACCTCGCGCTGGTCGGCATCGATGGAAGGTGCACTCGAATCGGGCAATCGTGCAGCGCAGGAAATCAGTGAAGCGTTGTAAAAAAAAATTTGATGAGGTTTGAGCAATATCCCGTGGAGTTGTCGTTAGTTTGGGGCAACTTCCTTTTTCCCTTTCACTTGACAACCTCGACTCTGCCTCCTCAAAATCTTCTGTCCGGAAGATCTGCGGAAGATTTTTGGAAGATGTGATTCTTATCTTATAACGGAACAAAAAAGGATGGAACGCATGACCACCCAAGCGACAACAACCAGCCTCTTCGATGGCGTCAATTTCGCTCAATTCATCGACACCATCGACGCCATCAAGGCCAATCCGGCTTTAGCGCGCGTGACCCTCCGCGCTGAGGTCGAATGGAGCAACGGTGCTCAGGTTCGGACAAAAATTCATCGTTCTGATGGCAACGACGCCCAGGCAATCCACCGCACTCAGCTCATCTCTTTTGAAAACGGTGAGCGCTCTGCACAGCTTGACGACAGGACTGCTGCGAATGCCGTGGAGATCATTCTGGCCGGTTTAGGCTCATGCCTGGTTATGAGTTTCGTCTACCACGCAACGCAACAAGGCTTCCATGTGGATGAACTTGGCTTGCGCCTCGAAGCAGAAATCGATCTGCGCGGCTTTTTGGGATTGTCGCCTCAGGTTCGCCCAGGCTATCAAATTGTCCGTCTTGCCGCGCAGGTCAAATGCAATGCCCCCACCCAGGCATTGGAGAAGCTGTGGGAACATGTTCAAAAAATCTCACCGGTGCTGGACATCATCCGCAATCCGGTGCCGGTGACGATTGAGCTGCAAGATGAGACAAATTTCTAAACCATAACAGGAGAAGTCAAGATGAAAACGTCAAATCTCAAAATCATATTCGTCATCACACTCGCGATGAGCCTTTTCAGCGCACTCGTTGTGCGCGCTCAAGAGACAACAAGCAAGTCTGGCCAAGGTCAAAGTGACCACGCTGGTCACGTCATGCTTACTGTCGGAGATCTCAAGTGGGCTGATGGCCCGCCGTCGCTGCCCGCCGGAGCACAATTCGCCGTCATGGAAGGAAACCCCAAGAATCCCGGCCCATTTACGATGCGCCTCAAATTTCCGGACGGATATAAAATTCCGGCGCATTGGCATCCGGCCGATGAGCATGTGACCGTCATTGCCGGGACATTCAAAATGGGCATGGGAGACAAGTTGGAGCTGACCAAAGGCAAGGAACTGCCTGTTGGCAGTTTTGCGGTAATGCCGGCGCAGACCAATCATTTCGCCTATACCAAAGGTGAGACGACCATCCAGCTCCATGGCATTGGTCCATGGGGAATAAATTACGTCAATCCGGCGGATGATCCGCGAAAGAAATAAGCGATGAATACAGCAACTTTGAATGACAACGGCAAACGGCTTGCAAACCTCGGTCTCGATCTCCGGCAACTGCGCCACGCGATTCAAGAGGAATACGCCGCCGTCGCGCTTGATCCGAGCCGCGGTTTTCACTTCCACACCGGACGGCCGTTGGCGCGCATGCTCGGCTATGCTGACGAATGGCTGCAGGGCATTCCCGAAATTTCCATCGAGTCTTTCGCCGGCACCGGAAATCCCTTCAGTTTGGGAAAACTCGCGCCAGGCGAAAGGATTGTGGACGTTGGCTGCGGCGCCGGAATTGACAGCTTGATCGCCGCCAAAATGGTCGGACCGAACGGGCAGGTGATCGGCGTCGATATGACTCCCGCGATGTTGGACAAAGCCAAACGCGCGGCAGCCGATGCTGGATTACGCAACGTGGAATTTCGTCAAGGTTATGCCGAAGATTTGCCGGCGCCTGACGGTTGGGCCGATGTGGTGATTTCAAACGGCGTGCTCAATTTGATGCCGGACAAATCCGCCGCGCTGCGAGAGATGGCGCGCGTGCTGAAGCCAACCGGCCGCTTGCAGATCGGCGACATTCTGGTGCAGAAATCCGTGCCCGAGAGCGCCAAGCGCAAGATCGATTTGTGGACCGGTTGAATTGCCGGTGCTCTGCTGGAAGCAGAGTTGCAAGCAACGGTGGTGGCGGCGGGTTTCGTCGATTTCGAAATTACCTGGCGGGAAGATGTGTTCAGCGGCGCGCCGCAATCAAGCAGCGCGGCCAAGTTCGGCACGCTCGGGATTAATTTCCGCGCTCGCAAAGCCCATGATGAGGCCGAGTGGATGGAAGCGTTGGCAGCATTGAGTTGCACAGCGCCTATTTGATAAAAATTTCGGACAAACAAACGGAGAGAAAATGAATTTTCTCAAAAATTTTTTTCAGAGGCTTTCCTTAAAAAACGCGGTAGTGGTTATGAACTCAACTTACATAGGAGTAAGACCATGACGAAGGCATTTCTTGAAATCACCCTGAAGATTGCTCCAGAGAACCGGGCGCAAGCAGGCGGCGTGTACACAAAGTATCGGCAGCCCTTTCTATCCAACACCCCGGGCGCCGAATCGAAGGACCTGCTCGTAAGGGCAGAAGACGTACAGGTACTTCATGGCTTCGACTCGAAAGCGAATGCTGAGAACTATCTTGGGAGTACGCTGTTTCAGAAAGATGTAGCGGCGGCACTAAAGCCTTATCTTTTAGCCGATCCAGAAATCCGGATTTATGAATGCGCGTAGCGGAATATAAGTTGCATCAATCCAGAAATCCGCCTAACAATAAGCTCAACCGGACGCGCGGCAACAACGCCGCGCGCCAGTTAGCTGTCGTTAGCCAGCCCAATATATCGCGAGTGCAGACTGAATGCGTGAAAGGAGTTAAACAATGAATCCACGAATAGTTGTCCTCGGTGCGGGTTTCGGCGGACTCGAACTCAGCACAGTACTGTCCGAGGCGCTCGGCGATCATCTCGACCTCACCCTGATCGACAAGAACGACTCCTTTTTCTTCGGCTTCTCGAAGTTCGACGTCATGTTCGGTCATAAGACACCCGACGCCGTTCGGCTCTCATACAGCAACATCGTGAAGTCTGGTGTCCGTTTTCGTCAGGAAACAATCACCTCGATTGACCCTGAAACACGGCGCGTCACGACTAACAACGGGACCTATGAGGCCGACGTGCTGGTCGTCGCACTGGGCGCCGACTACGATCTAGCTGCCACGCCGGGCCTCAGCGAAGGGGGCAACGAGTTTTACTCCTTCGCGGGCGCTGAACGCTCGCGGGAGGTGCTGCCCACCTTCTCGAAAGGCCGCGCGATTGTCGGCGTCACCTCAGCGCCATTCAAGTGCCCGCCAGCGCCGAGCGAAGCCGCCTTGTTGCTGCACGATTATCTCACCACACGCGGCGTGCGCGACGCGTGCGAAATTAGCCTGGTCATACCGTTCGGCGCTCCGGTTCCGCCGTCACCGGCAACCTCCAAGGCGTTGGTCGCTGCTTTCGCCGAGCGGGGGATCACCTTCCTCCCCAACCGGCGCGTGAGTGCCCTCGACCCAGCGCGTCGCGTCGCCATTCTGGATGATGAGCGTGAGATGCCTTATGATCTGTTCCTCGGCATCCCGAAGCACCGCGTCCCGGACGTGGTCGCGGCGAGCGGTATGGCCGAGAATGGCTGGATTCCCGTCAACCCAAAGAACCTCAAGACGCGGTTCCCGGGCGTGTACGCAGTCGGGGACGTGACGAGTGTGGGAACGGCCAAGGCCGGCACGTTCTCCGAAGGGGCCGCGCGCGTCGTTGCCGCCTCGTTGCTGGCGGAAGTGCAGGGCGGCGAACAACCCCCGGCTTATGCTGGGACGGGTACCTGCTACGTCGAGTTTGGGGGAGGCCGCGTCGGGCGCGTGGACGTGGACTTTCTTTCGGGGCCTTCGCCTACGGGGAGCTTCATCGAACCCTCCGTCGCCCTGGTCGGCGAGAAGCAGCACTTTGGATCCAGTCGCCGCGCCCGCTGGTTCGGACTATAGCGAGCGCTCCGCGCCTGATGCCCATCGTTAGGCTTCCATGCTTAGGAGCCCATGGTAGCCCTGAATTGCACTTAATGGCTCCACACACGGGACGAAGAATAAGGAGAAGTTATGAACCGCTACCGTTCTCGCACTGTTATGCTGATTGCGGCTGCCACTATTTTGCCTGGCTGCTCGCAAAAGCAAGCAGACAATCACGCTGCGCCAACCCCGACGGGCACAGCCAGCCTCAATGA
>JBOHQZ010000230.1:0-8560 GCA_050732275.1 bacterium | reverse complement strand
TGCGATGACGAAGCGCACCTCAATGAGATTGCCAAAGAACGAAAAATCTGCGCCGTCTGTCTCTCCCGGCGTTCCGGTCGAGCGCGGCAGTGGCGCGACGAGAAAAAATCCCACCGCACGATCTGGAGCGAAGAAGCCGCGGATGAAAATGGCCGCGCTGCAGTGATCTGCGGCCGCTTCGATTTGAACGGCTGGCTGAATGGCGACCACATTCGCAGCATCAAGAAAAATCCTCTTTTGCCCGCATTCAACGGTGTTGGGAAACCACCAAGACTTTCTGGAAAGAAATCCAGGACGAGCACTTTCCACAAGTTTTGGGCGACCCAAGACTCCGGCTGGTCATTTCGACGAGCAATCTTCCCGATCCCAAAAAATTGGGGCCATTTCAGGCCTGTGAATTGAAGCTGGGCAATATTTTTATGAATGTCGTTTTTGATCGTGAAAATAGCGTTTTCATTAGCGCCGACAATTTGCTGGCGGTGGCACAGGCGCTACCGGTTAAACAGCAAAAGGCAAACGACAAAGAGAAAACAGCAAATGTCAAAGAGCAAGCAGCAAGTGGCAAGCAGCAAATAGCAAGGCCACCGAAGACGCAGGAAGAAGCCGCTGCAAGAATTCGTGATTATCTTCTTAACAATCGTGATCGGCCGCTGAGGAATGCCGGCCACTATGGCGAAACTGCTGAAGAGTTAGACAAGATTCATGTGGATGAGGTAAAAATAGAGAAAGATGACGATGGCTATTTCCCACTGATTCCCATTCTTAGCGCGCCGGCGACCTTCATGTGCATCGTGCCAGCCAATAAGGCGCTTTGCCTGGCTGAAGTGATCAAAACCAAGTACGCCAAAGAGATGGGCAAAGTGCGCGACCGTTTGCCTCTACATCTCGGCATCGTCTTTTTCCAGAAATACGTTCCGGCGGGCGCCGTGCTTGATGCCGGCCGGCGGTTGTTGCAGAACGCCGGCCTGTTAAAAGAAGGGGCGTGGCAGATTCAGGACGCAATTTTTTACAACGGCAACGGTCACGCAGTTGCTACCCAGCAGGAAGCCTGTGAAATCGAATTGCATTTGCACCAACCGCAAACGAAACGATGCATGAAGACCCGCATCGCTTTGTGCCTCGATCCCAAAGAAACGGAGCTGGAAAAAAGATGGGATAAAATACATCCGCAGTTGTGGCTGGCAGCCAAGGCCACTCCCGCTGATCCAGACACGATCTGGGCGGGCGAGGCCAGGGAAAATCAGGAAATCAAATTTTGGCCATCCACCTTTGATTGCCTCTTTCTCGATGCGGCCTCGCGGCGTTTTGAGAGCATTTGGGATAAAGACGCCCAGCGCCGATATCATCCACTCTGGGGCATCCAGCGCAGTCCCCGGCCTTATGATCTGGACGCGCTCACGCGGTTTCGCGAGTTGTGGCTGCAACTGCGCGCTAATTCGCTGCTCTCCAACAGCAAGCTCTACGGCATTCGCGATCTCCTGGCCAGAAAAATTCAGGACTGGCACGTATTTGCAGAGCCTGACGATACCACCGCTCACGCTGCTTATGAGAATCTGGTGGAAGAAATCTTGCGCAAAGAGTTTGGCTACCAAGCTGACCACGCTTATTTCGCTCCAACGAAAGCGGCGATGATGGACGGCAGTTTTTTTGATTGTCTCGATCTGTACTTGCACATTTTGAAAGAACCAGTTAAACCACAAAATTCATGAGGGAAAAACCATGAGCAACACAGAAAACAAGTTCTACCGCACCCAAACCTACTACACGCTGGCGACCGACCCCATCCACGTGGGCACCGGCTCGTACCGACTCGCCGGCGTCGATTTGTCGATCATTCGCGATCCGGCCACCCGGCTGCCGAAAATTCCCGGCTCCAGCCTTTCCGGCGTGGCGCGCAGCAATGCCTCCATGCGTTTGCAGAAAAAACCTTCGACTGCGCCGGCAAAGGCGGCGATCGCGGCGAGGATCACTGTGGCGAATTGGATTGCGCGATTTGCAACACCTTCGGCTACTCGCGCGGCGATAGCGAAAGCCTGCAAGGCATGGCGCAATTCTTTGATGCCCAAATCTTGCTCTTTCCGGTCTATTCCATGTACGGCACGGTGTGGACGACTTCCGAAGGCCTGGTGCGCGAAGCCGGCTTTGCCACCTTGCCGGCGTTGGCCATTGAGCAAGTCGCGCTCTCGGCCAATTTTGCCGCGAAAAAGGCGCAACCGCAACGGGTCAACCTCGGCTGGCTCTTGCTTGATGCCGTCGCACCGGCGCTCAACGGGAGTCAGGTTTTGGCCGCGCTGTTTGGCGAAGCGGCGACCAAAACGGAGGTCATCGCCAATCGCCTCGTCGTCGTGCATGATAATCTCTTTTCGCGATTGGTGAATGACAATCTCGAAGTCCGCACTTCGGTTTCCATCAACCCGCAAACCGGCGCCGCCGAAGAAGGCGCCTGGTTCACCTACGAGGCTATTCCCCGCGCCACTTTCATGCGCTTTGACGTGGTCTACAACAACCCGGAAATGTTTCGTGACGGTGAGATCGCTTTGAACTTGGACGACGTAATCCAAACCGTAGAGACCGGCCTGGCGGATTTTGCCATGCTCGGCGTCGGCGGCATGAACACCCGCGGCATGGGCCGCTTGGCGGTGCTGAATTTGTAAACGGAGAATGAACCATGAAAAATCTCGATGCACTTTGCGCGACAATCGCGCGGCAAATGGTCGCCTTCGGCGATGAGGCAGAAAAACGCAAAAAAGGCGGCCGCAAAGAAACACTCAATCGTCTCACCAATGGCCTCGGCGTCTTGCAAGAAGATGGTGTGTACGCTTTCTTCTTGTTTCTCAAGCGGGAGGATTTGGCGGACAAAGTCTGGCCGATTTTTGCCGGTCTGTTACGCAATGAGGCCGTGGGCAGAATGTTGCCGGATGCTGGCTCCAAAAGCGAAGAAGATTTGCTCATCGAAATGACGGAAAATTTGGACCATTTGCTGTTGGCCAAAGATCTCTTGCAAAGAACCCTGATTTACGCGCGTTACGGCTTGCGCGCTTTGTGAGGTAAATATGCCCTGGAAAACTTATTTTCTGCGCTACCGGCTCGTTAGCCCCCTGCACATCGGCGCGCCAGCGCTTGGCAATGTGCAGCGCACTTTGTATTATCTCCCCGGCAAAACCTTGTGGGGAGCGGCAACGGCTATGCTGACGCGCCGGTTTATCAATCAGCTGGCTGATCAACATTACCAAAAGGTTGGCAAATTTGTCGAAGAGAATATCCGTTTCGGCTATTTTTTCCCGGAACAAAACGGCCAGCGCTTTTTGCCGCGACTGGTTAACGGGCAATTTTTCTGTGGCAATCTCACCAAAGAAGAATTCGAATACCGCTTTCTCGTCTCCGAAGCCAGCACCGCGATCGAGCCGACACGTTTTGCCCAAGCCGATGGCACCTTGCACGAGACCGAATACCTTTTCCCCAAATCTCTGCAAGGCCAGCCGGCGCCACCACTCTATTTTTCCGGCTACCTTTATCTGCAACAGGAGCGGCTCGGGCCTGATGATGATGTCGGCGCCCTCAAACAAGCCAATGATCGCGATCTGATGGAAATGCTGTGTGAATTATTCATCGGCGCCAATCGTCGCATGGGCGCGGGGAAATTGCTTCGCGAAGGGAAAGTTCCCGATGCCGAGGAGGGCGGGAATTTGCCCTTGCCCACACCTGGACCGAATGATTGGTCGCTGCCGTGTCCCTATCTCGCCAGCCATTTAAAATGCGCGCCGAACTTTGAAAAGGCTCAAGAAAAAATCCTCGGACCGATTCAACCGTTGGTAGAAAGGATTTGGGCGCCATCAAAAAATAGCAGGCGCGGGCCAGGACAAGATATCACCACTGCCGTTATCGCCTGGGCACCCGGCGCCAGGGTTTTGGATGAAAAACTTGCTTTCGGCGTCGCTGCTTATGGCCGGTGGGAAGTTATGTAATCACAAGTAGCAGATGGCAACTTCGGCGCTTGCTCCCTGCGCCCAGCCCTAACTTGCGGTGGGATTGAGACCGTCCATCGTTCAGACACTTCTCGACTCGGTATGCCATTCGCCGAGTCGACGCAGGAGCACGGCGTTTGTAATTTCTCACTTGCAAACTTGCCTCTTGCCGTTTTCTTTTTGCTTTTTGAATTCTATGAGCGACCTCATCAAAAACCTCACCACCATCCCCAACCTCGAAGCCGCCTGGCAACGTGTGCTCACCAACGGCGGCTGTCGGGGCAGTGATGGCATTAACCTTCAGCGCTTCGGCTTCGATCTCATCGACAATCTGCGCGACCTCAGCCATAGCCTCGAGCACGGATATTATCATCCCTATCCGCTTCTCCGCTTCCCGGTGCCGAAAAAAAGCAGTCATCAGTTATCAGTAGTCAGTAATCAGTCAAACTCACTGAACACTGATCACCGGTCACTGAAAACTGCTCATCGCTTCCTCTCCGTTCCCACCGTCCGCGACCGCCTCGCCCAAACCGCCGCTTTTCTCGTCACCAAAGAAATCTTCGAGGCAGAATTTGAAGACGTCTCTCACGCCTACCGCGAAGGCCGCGGCGTGCGCACCGCCGTGTACGACATCAAAGAATGGCGCGACAAAGGCTATCGCTTCGCCGTCGATGCCGACATTACGGCCTACTTCGACAACGTGCCGCACGACCCGCTGCTCGTTAAGCTCAAAAAACTTCTTCCCGACCCCGCCATGCTGCGCCTGTTCGAGAAATGGATCAAAGTCGAAGTCTACGACGGCCAGCGCATTTGGACGCTCGACAAAGGCATCCCCCAAGGCTCTGTCGTCTCCCCGGCCCTGGCCAATCTCTTTCTCGACGAGCTGGACGAAACCCTGATGAGCTTCGGCATGAAACTGGTGCGCTTTGCCGACGATTTTCTCATCCTCGCCAAATCCGAAAAAGAAGCTGAAGACGCCATCGAGATCACCGACATGCTGCTGGACGACATGCAGATCGACCTCAACCCGCTCAAAACCAAAATCGTCAGCTTCGACAAAGGCTTCAAATTCCTTGGCGCGATCTTTCTGCACGACGGCATCTTTCTGCCCTTCCCGCAAAAACGCGAGCAAGGCCCGCCGCCGAAATTGCCGCCACCGTTGACGCTGCGAAGGTATCTCGAGCTGAAGAACAAACCATGACACGAGAAAGAAAACAGCAATTGCTTTTTGCCGTTTGCTCTTTGCCTTTTGGAGTTCTAACATGGCCACCCTCTACCTCATCGAACAAAACACCGTCCTGCGCAAGACCGGCGATCGGCTGCTGCTTTGCAAAAAGCCCCACGGCAAAAAAGGCGGCCCGCCGCGCGTGGACGAAATCCTGCTGGATCTTCCGTGCGCCGACGTCGACCACGTCATGCTCTTCGGCAACGTGCAGGTTACCACGCAGGCTTTGCAGGAAATGCTGGAGCACGGCATCGAATTCGCCATCTTCACCTTTTCCGGCAAATTGCTCGGCCAGCTCACGCCGCCGCAAACCAAAAACATTCCGCTCCGCATCGCCCAATTTCAAAAGCATGGCGACCCCGGCTTTTGCCTGCGCCTCGCCAAAGCCGTGGTGCGCAACAAAATCGGCAACGCGGTGACCATGCTGCGGCAACATTGCTACAACCACCCCGACAGCATCGCCCTGGCGGAAATTGATGCCCTCGAGGCGTTGATCGCCCGCGTCGAGAGCGCCGATAATCCGGACTCGCTGCGCGGACACGAAGGCGCCGCCACCGCCGCCTATTTCAAGCTCTTTGGCAAAATGTTGAACCCGCCGTGGACCTTCACCACCCGCACGCGCCGGCCGCCCAAGGATCCGGTCAATGCCGTGCTCTCCTTCGGTTACGTGGTCGTCGGCGCCGAATTGCAAGCCTTGCTGGACGGCGTCGGCTTCGATCCCTATCTCGGCTTTATCACGCCATTGAATACGGCCGGCCCGGCCTGGCTTTGGACCTGCTGGAAGAATTTCGTCACCCGCTGGTGGACCGGCTCGCGCTCAATCTCTTCAACCTCGGCAGCCTGACCCAACAAGATTTTGCGCCACAGCCTGAAGGCGGCATCTACCTCAACACGGCCGGCAAGAAAAAATTTTTTCAGCAGTATGAGCGGATGCTTGGCGAATGGGCGGCCGACACCGACACCGCGGATAAATCGCGCGGCTTTCGCGCCATCTTTCAGGATCAAATCGCCACACTTAACCACACGGTTTTACAAGGCGTGGATTACGAACCCTTTGCCGGCAGCAAACCATGAGAAGTTGTGGCAAGAGCAAGCAAAAAGTTGTAGTCACATGCAACTTGTATACTTGCCAGTATACTTGCCACTTTTCCTTGACATTGCAGAAAAAATTCTTATGTTGATTCTCATCTCTTATGATCTCGAAAACGACCGTAGCCGCAACGCACTGGCGAAAACATTAAAAGACTTTGGCCCGCGCGTGCAAAAGTCGGTTTTCGAGGCTGACGTGCAGCCGAAGGAATTGGAACGGCTTTGCACCAAGCTGGGAAAGGTCAAGCTCGGTAAGGAAGATAGCATCCGGCTTTACCATTTGTGCGAGGCCTGCGCTCCGAAAGTTCGCATTTGGGGTGTCGGCAAGGTCACGAAAGATGCCAAATTTTATTTTGGATAGTGAACCTTTGATCATGAGTCAGCAAGATTGATGCCGATTAGAAGTGGCCAAAATCCGCCAGGGGTTACAGTGTCACAAATATTGTAGTAAAAACAACAAATTAAGCCATAGTAAATGTCAGGAGGTGAGACTTTTTATGCAAAAATTTCTTTTGCAAAAATGGGGTTACAGTTTTCGGGCTTGCAGGCTTTTTGAAAACAATACTCTGCAAAGGTGGCAGTTGGAAAAGACCTGATGTTTGCGGTGGGATTTTTGAACAGCAAAAAGCAAAGAGCAAAAAGAAAAAAGCAAATCAAAGCCGTGAAGAAATTTAACCGTGCGGAAATCGCTCGCCGCCCTTGCCGTTTGCTTCTTGCCTTTTGCCGTTTGCTTTTCAGAAAGACCTGATGTTTGCGGTGGGATTGAGACGTTGCAAGCTTGTCCAATGTCGGGGGCCACGACTATTCCCCACATAATTTGAATTAGGGCCACGAGTATTCCCCACTCAGGGCCACGAGTATTCCCCACTTTTTCGGGCGACGCCCGTTTTTGAAACCTGACCGCCACCGGCTTAAATTATCTGTTTCTCGTGCTCACAAGAATCATCACACGGAAACGGAGGCCACATGGCGTACAACCACCTTGAGACGATGGACATTTACAACCTCGTGGCTCGCTGGCATGCGGGTTACACGATTTCCCAGATCAGCCGAACTCAGAAACTCGACCGCAAAACCATTCGCGGTTACATCAAACTGGCAGAGAAGATCGGCCTGTCGCGAAATCATCCGCTGCCTGAAAAGGCCGAACTGTTGAAACTCTTTCAGACTTTCCTTCCCACCAATCCCGCAAAGCGGGACGACGAGGTGCAAATCGACTATGGCAAACTGGGATTACTCTACGATCCACTGCGCCAGAAAAAACGCACCGTCTATGCCAAGCTTGACCATTGGTATGCGCTTCTAGGATACCCAACTGCGTATCGTCCACCCAGCGATACTCAAATATTCTGCCGCTTGGCCGACAGATAAAAGTTTTCGTTTATTCACGCTTTGCATAGACGATCACCATTTACACATGCGTAGCAAGGGATTGGATGTGCAAGAAACCGTTTGTTACCACACTTCGAGAATGGCGTTACTTTGCTTAAAGGTGCAAAGAAATGGAAAATGTGTATTTTTATTCACTTGTGTGCGTGATTTTAAAAATTGCGTAATGTCCCCGCTCATTTTTGAACGCCGATTCGAACCAAAAACTATCTCATATGAAACAACCGATCTATTGAATTGAGTGTTTAAATAGATCAAGAGATGATAACTATCTGTTTTTAAATACGCAATAGCTGGTCAAAAACCGCCACTTGATCTGGCATACTTTATGTGAGCAAATCTTATTGTTTGAGTTCACAGGGCTTGACGCTTGGGGTGGAGGTGGATGTAGTGGAGAGGTAAGACAGGTGGTTTGCGGAAAACTGCGCCGTCAGAAAGCGAAAAAGCGCCCATGTTCAACCTTCCCCACGTTTCTCCAAAGTCCTAAGCACGTCGGCGTCCTGCCCAGCGTTTCGAATTCATAATTCTTTGCAACCGGTACGATCATCTTGTTCACGCAATTTATTGAAGAAAGCACTCAGAGGAAACGATGAATCGTAACAGCAAGCCGAAGAACACAGAAAATAAAGAGCGCTTTTTGGCCCACATGAGCCACGAAATCCGCACTCGGATGAACACGGTCATCGGCATGGCGCATTTGCTGCAAAAGGCGAATCCGAATCCGGAGCAACGCGAGTACCTCGAGGCTTTGCAGTCCGCTTCGAATAGCTTGCTCGGAATTCTCAACAATATCCTCGATTTCTCCAAAATCGAAGCCGGCATGATCGAATTTGAAAAGGTTGAATTCAGGCTGGCGGAGATTTTGGAAAATGTGAAACAAACAATTCAGCCT